>NZ_JACRSU010000003.1:300000-534658 GCF_014384785.1 Congzhengia minquanensis | reverse complement strand
TCAACTCCGCTTGCGGAGCGATATCCTTTTGACCGATATCTCTGTCTTTATCCAAAATTACTCGGAATTCTTCTCTCAAAGAATCTTCAAGCCTGCACTGTTCATTTTTCAAGGTTCTGGCCGCTCTCATTTACGAGCGGAATTTTATTATACCACGCTGTCAATCCTTTGTCAAGACTTTTTTGAAACTTTTTTCTGCAAAGCCCCGCTCAAAACCGACAGCTTATTTAGAATATCACATCCCTCCCCTTTTGTCAACCCCCTTTTTACACCTTTTTTTAAATTTCTCCCGGAGAATGTCCTGTTACCTTATGAAATGCCTTATAAAAATTCGAGGAACTGTTAAAACCACACCTTTGTGCAATTTCAAGTTTAGACAAGCTTGTTGTCTTAATAAGCGCCACCGCCTTTTCCACCCGTTTAATGGTGATATAGTCCCATGGGGAAATACCGTTAAACCTTTTAAACATGGTAGAAAAATAAGTTTTATTCATTGCCGCATGCTTTGCAATCTCTTCTAATGTAATTTCCTGTTCCAAGTTTTCGTCCATAAAATTTGCCGCGTGCTCAAGCTGGTTTAATACGTCTGCCGAAACGGGTTCTCTGTTTCCGGTTGCATCGATATAGCCATAATCGCGGGAAAGGGAAAGCAGCATATCAAACAGCAAGGTCTTTGCCTTAATTTCATAACCAAACTTTCGTTCTGCAAGTTCTTTTTCCAGAGAAAATATTTTATCTCTAATTTGTTTTGTGGCTGGATTATCCCTTTGAATTCGATTTTCAAACAGATTACTTCTATGAAAGAAAATCTGTAACAGCTTTACGCCAAAGGTACCGTTACCGCCCCACAAAATTCGCGGCTCAAACTGAATATTCAGCAGATCAAACGGAAACTCCGGCGAGATATCTGTAATGCAATGCACCTCATGACTGCCAAACAGAAACACGTCGCCTTCGTGAAATGCATATTCCTTTCCGCTTACCGTGTAGCGCCCTGCACCGGAACAGATGGTGGACAGCTCACATGCCGTGTGGTGATGCTCCCAAAAGGCACGTTTTCCTGTTTTCACCTTTGAAGAATGAAATACCTTTAGTAAGCTCGTTCCGGCCCCATCGCCTAACGACATTTCATTGAAACGCACGGTTAAAACCTCCAAAACCAAATATAGTGGACACTTTTCCAAATATAGTAGTTGCACATACGCCTGTTTTCATTTATTATAATATGTAAGATGAAAAATGTCAATGAGGGGGAACTTTCATGGAGAGAAAAGACATAAACGAAATGATGCAGGAACATGTCAACACCTATTCCTCGCCATCGGATTTAAAAATAACGGATATGCGTGTGGCAAATATCGACGGTGCGCCCAAGCATTGTCCTCTGATTAAAATTTATACCAATCAGGGCATTGTTGGCTTTGGCGAGGTACGGGACGCTTCCAGCGCCACCTATGCGCTGATGCTGAAATCACGGCTTTTGGGCGAAAATCCGTTAAATGTTGACAAGCTGTTCAGAAGAATAAAACAGTTTGGCGGCCACTCCCGCCAGGGCGGCGGCGTTTCCGGCATTGAAATTGCGCTTTGGGACATTGCAGGCAAGGCCTGGGGTGTTCCTCTCTGGCAGCTGTTGGGCGGAAAGTTCCGGGACAAGGTTCGCATGTATTGCGACACCGACGTGGACGGAAAGCATACGGGAACGGACATGGGGCATGCTTTAAAAAAACGCATGGAAAAAGGCTTTACCTTTTTAAAAATGGATTTAGGCATTGAACTAATGCTTGACGAGCCGGGATGTTTAAATGCACCGCTGGGATTTTTAGAAGATATAAAAAAATACTCCATGAAGGCCATTAACCATCAAAAAGGTTCTGTAGACAGGGACATGATGCTTGGCAAAAATTATGAAACGTTTACCATCCCTCACCACGCCACAGGAATTCACCTGACGCAAAAGGGCATGGACTTTTTAGAAAACTATGTAAAAGAAGTGCGGGACGTTATCGGCTATGAAGTTCCCCTTGCCATCGACCATTTTGGCCACATCAACATAGAGGACTGCATTTTGTTTGCCCGCCGGTTGGAAAAATATAATATCGCCTGGATTGAAGACATTGCCCCCTGGCACTACACCAGCCACTATGTAAAAATTGCAAATAGCTGCTCCGTGCCCATCTGCACCGGCGAAGACATCTATCTTGCGAAAAACTTCAAGCCGTTGCTGTCCTCCGGCGGCGTTTCGGTTGTGCACCCCGATGTTTTAACTGTGGGCGGGGCAATGGAAATGAAAAAGTTAGGAAATTTGTGCGATAAATATGGCACAGCAATGGCAGTCCACATGGCGGAAAGCCCTGTGGCATGTATGGCGGCAATCCATTGTGCGGCGGCAGTTCAAAATGTGCTGGCTGTGGAATTCCATTCTTCAGACGTGACCTGGTGGAACGATTTGGCCGTTGGAATTGACAATCCCCTAATTCAGAACGGGTTTGTAAACGTCCCCAATAAGCCAGGGCTGGGAATTGACAGCTTAAACGAGGAACTGATTGCCCAGCACCTGCACGAAAAATATCCGGGCCAGTGGGAGCCCACGGAGGAATGGAACAATGAGTGGTCGAACGACCGGGAATGGAGTTGACAAAAATGAACAATAAAACAAATGCAATTATCTATCAGCTTGCGCTGCGCACGTTTACACCGGAAGGAACGCTTCGTGCCGCCGCAACACTTTTGCCGCATATTGCTTCTTTGGGTGTGGATATCTTATACGTTTGTCCTTTTTTTGCAGAGGAAGAAGATACTGATAGGATTACATGGAGTGAACGTCAGAAAAAATCAGAAACAAACAATCCAAAAAACCCATATAAGATTGCCGATTATTTCAATGTGGACCCGGAATTTGGCACCAATGAAGATTTAAAAATTTTTGTAAGAAAAGCGCATGAAAACAGTCTTCTTGTAATGTTTGATCTAGTCTATTTACATTGCGGCAAAAGTGCGGTATTTATTAAGGAACATCCCGACTTTGTGATTAGAAATGAGGACGGAACAGTATGGATCGCAGACAGATGGCCGTTTGCAAGGCTGAATTATCAAAATGCGGAGCTCAGAAAATATCTGCTTCAGAATATGCAGACGCTTTTGGATGAATTTGAGTGCGACGGATTTCGCTGTGATGTCGGTGACAGCGTCCCGCTGGATTTCTGGCGTGATTCCTTTGCAAAGCTAAAGGAACGCCATGCCGATCTTGTGACGCTGAACGAAGGCATAAATCCGGAATACATACAAGAAGTATTTGATATGGGCTACAAGTATGATTGGAACCGCCTTATGATTGATATTTTTGCGAATGATACGCCTGCATACGAGTTGAAAAATACATATGAAAAAGAAAAAATGCAATACGGTGAAAATATTGTGAATCTAATCAGAACGATTGACACCCACGATGTTGCATCTGACGCCGGCCTTAGCAGGAACGAGATTATCATGACTTCCAAAGGTGTGGAAGCTGCGCTGGTCATCACCAACACCTACGATGGAGTTTCCTTTCTGTGGAACGGATATGAGCTCTGTGACGATGCTGAAAACAACATGTTTTCAAACCGTTTTTATGGGAAGCGCAGTGCAATGAACTGGTCAAAAGCATTTACGGAGGACGGAATCAGAAGAGCAGGTTTTATAAAGGAAATTCACAGGCTCCACCATGCTTGCGATGCCATTGTAAACGGCAGGATTCATTGGGTCGGCAACAGCAGCCCGAAGGAGGTCGTTTCCTATGTAAAAGCATCCGATAAACAGCAGCTGCTGATTGTCGTAAACACCAAGAATGCCTGTGTAAACGCAACACTAAACGCAGATATTTCTAACGCAAAAACAATAATGCAGTCCGGTTTGGCAGACGATTCTCTGTTAAACAAAACATTGAGCTTCAAGCCATATGGTTATCTGATTGCGGAACTTGGATAACATTTTATTATAAAATTGATGGAAGCAGGGAGGAAATATGAATGAATACTCGCAAAGAAACCATTTTGAAAAATTTTCGGAAAAACGAGACGTTTTTAAACACCACCGTAAAAAATAATATTGAAATTCACCGAAAAGGCACGGCAAAGCTTATCGTCACCGACGAAAACGGCAAACCGATTCCCGGGGCATTGGTAAAGTTTTGTCAGAAAAGTCACGAATTTAAGTTTGGTGCAAACCTGTTTATGCTGGACGAGCTGGAAACAGACGAAAAGAACAAACAATATAAGGAATATTTTAAAGAAATTTTTAACCTTGCCACCCTGCCCTTTTATTGGAGCGACTTGGAGCCAGAACGCGGAAAACCGCGTTATGGCAAAGAAAGCGCAAAAATTTACCGCCGCCCCGCACCGGATTTGTGCATTGAATATTGCCAGGAAAACAACATTGAACCAAAGCTGCACTGTTTAACGTATGACAACTTTATTCCGACCTGGCTGTTATCGTCTTCCACTGCAGAAATAAAAAAGGAATATACCAGGCGATTTCGCGAAATCGCTAAGCGTTACAGCGAAACCATTCCCACCATGGAAGTTACAAACGAGCTTTTGTGCGGTTCAGATAAGCCACGTTCCGATTTTTTCTTTGCAGACGACAATGCAGAGTGGAGCTGGCGAACAGCGGATAAATTCTTTCCGTTCACAAAGCTGATTATCAACGAGGCGGTTTTGTGGGAGCTGCCCTATCCTACCACCAACCGAAACGCATATTATATGCAAATTGAGCAGCTGCTTGCGAAAAATGTCCGCATCGATTCGATTGGCATGCAGTTTCACTCCTTCTGGCTCCGTGAGCAGGAGAAAGAGCTAATTTCTACCCGCTATAACCCCGAATTTGTTTACAGTGTTTTAAATAAATTCGCACAGTTGGGCCGCCCGCTCCAAATCACGGAGATGACAATTCCCGCTTTCACAGACATAGAAGAAGATGAAGCAATTCAGGCAGAGCTGCTAAACTACATTTACACCATCTTTTTCAGCCACCCGGCAATGGAAGCAATTATTTATTGGAATTTGCCGGACGGCTATGCCGCCTTTGCACCACAGGGCGACATGAAAGCCGGTGAAAATTACTACCGCGGGGGACTTTTGCGGTTCGACTTTACCAAAAAGCCGGCGTTTCATGTATTGGACGAATTGATTAACAAAAGGTGGCATGCCGAAGGCAAAACCGGCACAGATGACGGCGGAAACGCCGATTTCCACGGCTTCTACGGCAAATATGATGTAACAGTTGTAACAAACGGAAAGGAAATAAAAACGGAAATAGACCTTCGCAAAGGGTCGCAAAACAGCTTTACACTTCAAATCGGGAAGGAGTAAGAACCATGTTTAATTTAACAGGGAAAACCGCCCTGGTTACCGGCTCAACACAGGGAATTGGTTTTGCGGTCGCCGCATGTTTAGCAGGGCAGGGCGCATCTGTGTTTGTGCACGGCGGAACCTCAGCAGGCAAAGCGGAGGATGCGGCAAAAAAAATTCCCGGCGCGAAAGCGGTTTGCGTAGATCTTTCAGAGAAAGATGCGGCGGCCAAATTATTGGAGGCCACTGACAGCGTTGACATTTTAGTCTGCAATGCCAGCGTGCAGTTCCGAAAAAAGTGGAACGAAATTACGCATAAGGAAATCGAAGCCCAGCTTCAGGTAAACTTTGCTGCAACCCTCGGCTTAATTCAGCAATTTGCTCCGCACATGAAAGAAAACCGCTGGGGGCGCATCATTACTGTTGGCAGCGTCCAACAATATAAACCCCACAAAGACATGGCAGTTTATGCTGCCAGCAAAGCAGCGCAAATGAGTCTGGTAACAAACCTTGCAAAACAGCTTGCCCCCTTTGGCATCACGGTGAACAACCTGTCCCCCGGCGTAATTTTAACGCCGCGCAACGAAGACGTTTTAAACGACGCCGAATATAAAAAGCAGGTGCTTTCCGGAATTCCCTGCGGCTTTGCCGGAACTGCAGAGGACTGTGCCGCCCCAATTTTACTGCTGGCGTCAAACGAGGGGCGCTACATCACAGGCTGCGACCTGGTGGCAGACGGCGGAATGCGGCTGTAAGGACGGAAAGGACTTGATATAGATGCATTTTAATGTAAAAGAAGAAATTGTTGCTTTAACCCCCCAGTGGAAAGGAGAACGTTTTCCCGACGGAAGGCCGAAGGTGGCGGATAAATATCTAACTGCCCTGCAAAGTCTAACGTTAGAGGAGGTTTGGAAACCAATTTTCGTCAAGGGCTATGAAAGCCAATTTGAGGGCAGGCTCAAAACCCTCCACGACGATGGACGAAAACTCATTGGCCGCGCCGTTACCGCCACCTTTGCGCCTACGCGGCCGGATTTGCACGAAACCATGTTCGCCGTCGGCATGGCGGAGGGACGAAAAGGAAATTATAACCAGTGGGTGATTGACTCCCTGACAGAGGGCGACGTGGTGGTGGCCGACATGTACGACAAAATTTACAAGGGTACGTTTTTAGGCGGCAATTTAACCACAGCAATCAAAACCAAAACAAAGAACGGCGGCGGTGTTATTTGGGGCGGCGTACGGGACGTGGAACAAATGAAAAAGGTGGAGGGTATGCAGGTGTACTTCCGCGGCATTGACCCCACGCCAATCCGCGATTTTGTCATGACCGGATTTAACACAGCCACCCGGATTGGAAACGCCATTGTTCTGCCCGGCGACATTGTATTCGGCGCAGGCGGCGGCGTGCTGTTTATTCCCTCCCATTTGGTGGCGGAGGTGGTAGACGGTGCCGCGAAAACCCAGGTAAAAGATATTTTCGGTTTTGAAATGATTACCCAAAACAAATTTACCACAGCACAGATTGACAGAAACACCTGGACGGAGGAAATGCTGGATTTGCTCATGGCGTTCATTCAAACCGACAGCCGCGGTGAGCCTTACCGCGGTTTAGACTGGTCTGCAGAATTCGATCTGGCAAGAAACGGTGACCCCAACGACACGCAGACGGCACTGTAAATTGCTTTAATCAAAATTTTTTAAAATAAAAGCGCGGAAAGAAAAAATTTTTCCGTGCTTTTTTCCTGTTCATTTTTTTCCCCTGTCAAACATGCGCGGCGGCATATCCACTAAAATAACGTCGTCGCCAATCATTTTTATTTTGTCCCACGTAATTACCAAATCGTCGCTTTTTCCAAAATTAAACAGTTTCATTTTTCCTGGTACAATAATCGCTTCGATTTCACCTTTATTTAAACTTACTTCAACGTCTGAAACATAACCCATTCTTGATGCGTCGTTTACGTTTATCACTTCTTTTTGCCGCAGTTCGCCTGCACGGTACATAAAAAATCACTCCTTTGCTTTTACAATAAGTTTATGTATGAAACGTTTTATAAAGAATGGTATAAATATATTTATTTTGCAAAAAATACGGATACATAAAGATGAATGGGATTTCATTTGCGCAGTCCCGCAGGCGCAAACAGCCATTCATTTAAAAATGCGGGAGGAAAGGTGATTTTATTTATGAATACACTGGATAATATCAGTCTGATTTTAGTCATCATTGGCGCATTGAACTGGGGCTGCATCGGTCTTTTCGGTCTCGATGTGGTGGGCTTTTTGTTCGGCGGTCAAATGGCCGTTGCAAGCCGCATCATCTATTCCCTGGTAGGCCTGGCCGGTCTTTGGTCCATCACGCTTTTGTTCAAAGATAAGGTCCCGGCAAGTTCACACTGACAAACAAGTCAAAAGAGAACTGCGGCGCGAAAAAGTATGTTACCTTTTCGCGCCGTAACCGTTTTGTCACGAAATTGTAAATAATTGAAAAATAGCTCTTCCATTTTTGGAAAATATATGCTATAATGTAAGAGTATAATTATATAATAGTACAAATGAAGCTTCACATTTTTATTTTATGCAGTTTCATAAAATAAATCAATCCGGAGGTAATTGATATGGCGATAAAAACCGAAAACGATAACGGCGCAATAGTAGTTTCTGAAAATGTCATTGCACGAATTGCCGGCGTTGCAACCTCAACCTGCTACGGTGTGGTTGGCATGGCCTATAAAAGCACGTCGGACAGCATTGCCGCACTTTTAAAATGGGATTCGATCACAAAAGGCATAAAAGTGAACACGGAAGACGAAAAAATCAGTATCGACCTTCATGTAATCGTTGAATACGGTGTGAATATAAAGGTCATCTGCGAAAGCATTATTGGAAATGTGAAATACGCTGTTGAAACCGCAACGGGATTTAAAGTAGGCAAAGTAACCGTTAACGTTGAAGGCGTTAGAATTGATTAATTAAAAAATTCGGAGGTGTACCCCATTGTTATTTACAGCTGATTCCGAAACTTTGTGCCGTGCCTTTTTGTCCGGTGCGAACAAGCTTTGTAATAATAAACTAATTTTAAACGATTTGAATGTGTTTCCCGTGCCCGACGGCGACACGGGTTCGAACATGTCTATGACCGTAACCGCCGCTTGCAAGGATTTGCTTAAGAACAACTACAACACAGTTGGAAAAGTGATGAACGGCATTGCTTCCGCGTCCCTCCGGGGCGCCCGCGGCAACTCCGGCGTTATTTTGTCCCAGCTGTTCCGCGGCATGGCAAGACGGCTCTCAGATCTCAGCACTGCTGACGCAAGAGACATTGCGGAGTGCTTAAAAGAGGGTGTGTCTGCGGCTTATAAAGCCGTAATGAAGCCCATGGAAGGCACCGTGCTTTCTGTTTCGAGAGACGCGGCAGACGCAGCCTTAAAAGCGCTGGAAACCAGCGGCGACATTGTAGTGGTTTTAAGCGCGGCAGTTTCTGCCTCACAGGAAAGCTTGGCCCGCACGCCGGAGCTTTTGCCCCAGCTAAAGCAGGCCGGTGTGGTAGATTCCGGCGGTCAGGGCTTAGTCTACCTTTTAGAAGGCGCTCTTTCTTACCTGGAAACAGGCGAGGTAGTTGAACTTTCTGGCTCAGAGGTCAGCGTTAACACCACGTTAGATAAAAAGTTAATAGACGCAAACATTAAATTTATTTACTGCACAGAATTTTTAATCAATAAATCGGCGCAGTCCGCCCCGGTGGGACTGTTCCGTGACAGAATTTCGAAAAAAGGTGACTGCATGGTGGTCATTGACGATGACGACATCGTGAAAGTCCACATTCACACAAACAATCCGGGATATGTGATGCAGGAGGCCGTGAAAATCGGTGAACTGGTAAACATTAAAATTGACAATATGAAATATCAGCACAACGAACGGATTAACGCAGAAACCCAGCCCCAGGAGCCGGAAAAAGAAATCGGGTTTGCCGCTGTTGCGGCGGGCAGCGGTTTAGAAAATATTTTTTCTGACATGGGTGTCGACAAGGTGATTGAAGGCGGCCAAACCATGAACCCCAGCACCGACGATATTTTGTCTGCGGTGAACAGCGTAAATGCCAAAACCGTGGTGGTGCTGCCCAACAACAAAAACATCATCATGGCGGCAAAACAGGTGATAGATTTAACGGAGAAAAATGTTGTGGTTTTGGAAACCCGTTCTGTTCCAGAGGGCATTGCGGCTAAGCTGGCTTTTGACCCCGCAGTTGATTTAGAAAATAATATAACGGCGATGAACAGCGCCATATCAAATATAAAAACCGGAATGGTAACTTATTCTGTGCGTAATTTTACGTTTCAGGACACAGAATATCCGGAAAACAAAATCATTGGCCTTGCCGGCGGCGAGATTAAAGCCGTAGGCGACGATTCGTTTTCTGTTTTGCAGGAGTTGCTCGGCCAGGTCGTAAACGACGACAGCGACATTATCAGTGTTTATTACGGCGGAAACGTAACGGCAGACAAAAAAGAGCAGATTGAAGATGTTTTGGAAGAAAAATATGAAGACTGCGACGTTTTAGTTTATGAAGGCGGCCAGCCTTTGTATGATTACATCTTCTCTGTTGAATAGGTGTGGTTTTCTTGGATAAGAAAAATATTTTAAATGAATCTATCTCCGTGTTAGACGGAATTGGCCAAAAGCGTGCGGAATTATTCCGCACGCTTGGTGTTTTTACGGTGTCCGATTTGCTTACGTTTTATCCCAGAGGCTATGAGGACAGAACAAAACTGAAAAAACTGGCAGAGCTTACCGATGGGGAAACCGTCTGCGTAAGAGGCCGGGCCGTGTCCCCCTTGCGCGAAAATATGATCCGGAAAAACCTGTACGTCTGTTCGCTTAAAATCTCAGACGGTACAGGTTTTCTTGAACTTGTGTGGTTTAACAATCGGTTTATCAAACGCATGATTAATTTAGAAACGGAATATGTTTTTTACGGCAAAGTATCGATAGGGCAGAAAAAGCAAATGCAAACGCCCCTGTTTGAAGTTCCGGGAACAAACAATGTTACCGGAAAAATCTTTCCCATATACAGTCTTTGCGCGGGACTTTCTTTAAAAATTGTCACAGATGCGGTGCGCGCTGCACAGGACTTAGCCCTTCAATTGCTGCCGGAAATTCTGCCGGAGCACCTTCGGCAGGAGCATAATTTGTGCTCTGTTTGGTATGCTGTTCAAAATATTCATTTTCCAAAAGACATGGCTGCCTTAGAGCTTGCCCGCAGACGGCTGGTGTTTGAGGAGCTGTTTTTATTTCAAACCGCGCTATTCTCTCTTAGGGAGGACAGAACAATAGAAAAAGCGGTTTCCTTAAAGAATTCCGGATTTACAAAACAGCTTGTCAGCACACTTCCCTACCCCTTAACTGCCGCGCAAAACCGCGTGGTAGGTGAAATCTGTTCCGATTTGGAACGCGCAGTTCCCATGAGCAGGCTGGTGCAGGGCGATGTGGGCTGCGGAAAAACGCTGGTTGCGGCAATTGCAATGTTTGTCTGCGCAAAAAACGGCTATTCCGCCGCCATGATGGCGCCCACAGAGATTTTGGCGAGTCAGCACTATGAATCGTTATCAGCGCTTTTCGCCCCCTTCGGATTGGAAACGCGGCTCATCACCGGCTCTATGACTGCAAAACAGCGGCGCACTGTAACAGAAGAAATTGAAAATGGAAGGGTAAAAATCATTGTAGGCACCCATGCGTTAATCAGCGAGCAGACAAATTTGGGAAACCTTGCGCTCATTATCACGGACGAGCAGCACCGGTTCGGGGTTTCCCAAAGAAAACAGCTGGAAAACAAAGGCAGGCACCCCCACGTCCTGATTATGACGGCCACACCCATTCCGCGGACGCTCGCCCTCATGATGTACGGCGATTTGGACATTTCCATAATCGACGAGCTTCCCCCAGGCAGAAAAAAGGTTGACACCTTTGTGGTGGGCGAGCATATGCGCCGGCGCGTTTATGCCTTTTTAAAAAAAGAAACCGATGCCGGAAGACAGGCCTACATCGTCTGCCCTGCGGTGGAACCCTCTGAAATTCCGGGCATGAAAGACGTTTTAACTTACAGTGGTGAACTAAAACAACTTTTTGGAAGCAGAGTTTCCTACATTCACGGCAAGATGAAGCCCGGGGAAAAAGACGAAATCATGACCCGGTTCAAAAACGGGGATATTAAAATTTTGGTTGCCACCAGCGTAATTGAGGTAGGTGTAAACGTTCCCAACGCGTCTGTCATGGTAATTGAAAACGCGGCGCGGTTCGGCCTTTCCCAGCTTCACCAGCTCAGAGGGCGCGTAGGCCGCGGCAGCGACAAGGCCTATTGCATTTTGTTCCCCGGCGAAAATATTCCAACCGACACGCCGAGAATGAAAATTATGAAACAGAGCGCCGACGGGTTTCAAATTGCCGAGCAGGACTTAAAGCTTCGGGGGCCGGGCGAGTTTTTTGGCGCCCGCCAACACGGGCTGATGACCTTTAAATTGGCAAACATTTATTGCGACATTGACATTTTAAACGAAACTACCAAAGCGGCAAAAGAATTGGTTCTGTCAGACAAAGGATTTAAAAAAACGGAAAATAAACCGATTTTCGACGCTATATTAAAGTTATTTGACACAAACATTACATTTAGTTAACAATTTGGCAAATTTCATTGACATTCATCTGAATTATAATAAAATATAATATGATAATGTGTCTAAAATTAAGATAAATTGCGGAGGAAACATTTTGCGGGTAATTGCAGGCAGCGCACGGGGAAAAAAGCTTTACGCCTTAGAGGGACGGGATATTCGCCCCACGTTAGACCGTGTAAAAGAGTCGGTTTTTAACATGATTGCGCTTAACTTGCCCGGTGCCTCCGTTTTAGACCTGTTTTGCGGCAGCGGCGCATTGGGAATTGAAGCTTTAAGCCGCGGAGCACATCACGCCGATTTTGTGGACAGCCGGAAAGAATCGCTTGCCGTAACGGATAAAAATCTTAAAATGACGCGTTTGGACAAAAATGCATCTTTAATTTTATCCGACAGTATTGCCTTTTTAAAAACCACAGGCCAAAAATTTGACGTCATTTTTATTGACCCTCCCTATGAATCGGATCTTTACGAAAAATCGCTTCAAATCATTGCTGAAAGAAATATTTTAAAGCCAGAGGGGCAAATTATAGTTGAGTGCGACAAATTAAATACCCCTGCGTTTGATTTCTGCGGTTTTTCAATTTACCGCGACAAAACCTATGGCAGGGTAAAAATTTTGATAATGAAAGAGTGACATCCTTGAAAATTGCAGTTTATCCCGGAAGCTTCGACCCCGTTACCTGCGGACATTTAGATATTATAAAGCGCAGCTGCAAGGTGTTTGACAAAGTAATTGTGGCAGTTTTAAACAACTCCGCAAAGCACCCGCTGTTTTCCGTATCTGAGCGGATGGAGCTGATCGGCCGCTGCACAAAAGATTTGCCCAACTGTGAGGTAGACAGTTTTGGCGGGCTCTTGGTGGACTTTGCCAAAAAGAAAAACGCAGACACCGTTATCCGCGGTCTGCGCGCCATCTCCGATTTTGAATATGAGTTTCAGATGGCGCTGTTAAATAAAAAACTGAATCCGGAAATTGAAACCATGTTTATGGTTACAAGCCTGAACTGTTTATACATCAGCTCCAGCGTAGTGAAAGAAATTTGCCTGTACGGCGGCAATACCCAGGGATTAATACCTGATGAAATAATAGAAGATGTAAAATATAAGATGGAGAAGGAGTGCTAAATGATGGACATTGAACAACTTATTGACGCTTTGGAAGACAAAATTGACAGCTGTACCACCATACCAATATGGGGCCGGGGAATCATTGACAAGGACGAGCTTTTAGACATGATACAGGATATCCGCATGAAATATCCTGATGAAATGAAGCAGGCGAAGTGGGTGAAAGAAGAACGCCAGAGAATTATTAATGACGCACAAAAAGAGGCGGCCGGCATTATTAAAGCCGCTGAAGATAAAATTGCCGCAATGGTGAACGAACACGATATTACGCAGCAGGCTTACGAAAAAGCGAATCAAATTGTAGACAGTGCGCAGAAAAACTCCCACGAAATTCGCGTGGGTGCGAACCAATATGCCGACGATGTGCTGCGCGCATTAGAAGAAGAACTGATTAAAACAGCGGAAACCATTCGCGCTAACAGAAATGGTTCCAGATAATACATAACCGCGGTGATAAAACAAAGGTACGGAAAAACTCACTTTTCCGTGCCTTTGTTTTAAAATGCAAACGCGCCTGAATGTATATTCCTTTTTTGAAATCCATATACTGTACCATATTTTAAGAACATAGGTGGTCTTTATATGAAAACGACAATTCAGGCAATTAAATCAATCCTTCTTCCGGTCTTGACCGGACTGCTGGCAGGGCTTTTAATTTCAAACAATACAGATATGTATAACGTTTTGATAAAACCTCCTTTTGCCCTGCCCGGCAGTTTGTTTCCCGTTGTTTGGACGGTGCTCTACATTTTAATGGGCGTTGCGTTCTTCTTGTTTCAAACATCGGGCGCGAATGAGAAAGATTTAAACGACGGCAAGCTGTTTTTTTACACACAGCTGTTTTTTAACTTTTTGTGGCCAATTGTGTTTTTTAACTTTAAGCTGCCGTTTACCGCGTTTATTTTGCTCGTAATTCTGTTTGTGTTCACTGCCATCACGGTGGTTAAGTTCTACCAGTCGAGCAAGCTTTCCGGCATTTTGCTGCTGCCATATCTTTTATATATTCTCTATGCCGGATATTTAAACTTTGCAATCTGGTTTTTAAATTTGTAATTTTTTACGGGGTGATTGAATGTCAGCTTCAAAAAAGCGGCAAGAAACAAATAAAAGCAAAAAAAAGACGGTTTTACTTATTTTCCTCATCGTAGCCTTAGTCGCTGCGATTGCCTCTGTGTCAGCCTATTCTGCAAAAATTCTAGCATATGACAAGGTTTATGAAGGCGTTTATATTGGTGAAACGCCAGTGGGCGGCATGTCGGAAGACGAGCTAAGAAACAAAATTCCCGAGCTTGCAGACCTTTCTTCCGTTTACGACATTATCATAAACATTGACGGGGCCAGTGAAAAATTAAGCACCTTATCCCTTTCGCCGGCTTTAGACGTAGAACAAATGGTCAACTTGGCCATGGAATATGGCCGGAAGGAGCGGGGCCTAGGCAGGCTCAGCGAAATTTCCAACATGAAAAAAAATCCGGTTACAGTGCCATATTCCCTTTCCTTTGATGAATATGCCCTGCAGCGTGTTTTAGACAAAATTTCCGCCAGTCTTGACATTACGGCGGTGGACAATAAAATTGAAATTGGAGCGGACTCCTTAACGATAACCCGGGGTGCACCGGGCCGCGGCATCGTATATGAAGAAGTAAAGAAAGGCATTACCGACTGCCTGATTAACCACACGGACGAAATTTCATTACAGCTTAAAGAAATTGAACCGGAAGAAATAACGGTCGATTTTATTAAGCGTCACACATCGAGCGAACCGACAGACGCAACCTATACCATCTCTGACCACAAGCTTTTGTTTACTCAGAGCAGTCCCGGTGTAACGTTTGACGATAAGGAAGTAAAACGTGCGCTTAAGGCAGAAGAGGGTAAGGCCGTGGTTGTGGTTCCGGTTACGGTGCTGGAACCTAAGGTTACTACCGAATCATTGAAAGCTTCGCTTCTGACCGACGAGCTGGGAACCTATTCATCAGACTTTTCCTCCTCCAGCGCAGACCGCGCCCACAACATTCAGCTTGCCTGTGACAAAATAAACGGATATATTTTAGCCCCAGGCGAAGAATTTTCCTATAACGATGTGGTTGGCCCAAGAACGGTAGAACGTGGATTCCGCATGGCAAACGTTTATGTGGGAAACACCGTGCAGCCGGGAATTGGCGGCGGAATTTGCCAGGTTTCGTCCACCATGTTTAACGCTGTGGTCTACGCCGATTTAGACATCACATCAAGAAGAAACCATACCCTCCCTGTGACCTATGTTCCCATGGGCAGGGACGCAACGGTTTCCTATGGTTCTGTTGATTTTAAGTTTAAAAATAACTATTCAAAACCGATTGAAATTCGTGCAGAATGTATCGGACGCAAAAATGTAATTACCATTTACGGCACCAATGAGCGTCCTAACCGCAAAATTGAAATAGAAACTGAAAAAACAGGCACCACTTCCCCAAAAGTTGTCCGCAAGGAAGACTCTTCCATGCCGGAGGGGAAAGTGAAGGTAGAGAGCGCCGGCACCAACGGAAGCTCTTACATTGCCTACAAGGTTGTTTATGAAAACGGCGTGAAAATCTCCAGCGACGTGCTGTGCAAGAGTACCTATTCCGGCAAGGACCGGGTTGAAATAGTTGGAACGAAAAAAGCTTCGCCCTCGCCTTCTGCCTCCTCGACCACAACGGCAAAGCCTTCCGTCGACCCGAAACAAACGGCGCCGGCGCCTTCCGCGCCGCCCGATGCAGAACCCAACAGCGAAACGGCACAGCGGCCATAGGATAAAATAAAATGCTTCGGAGTTGTTATAGATGAAATCAAAAGTGGTTTATGTATGTTCAGAATGTGGTTATGAATCTGCAAAATGGATTGGAAAATGCCCCGGCTGCGGCGGGTGGAACACCTTTGCAGAAGATGTTGTGGTGACATCGAAATCGTCTAAGAAAGTAGCGCAGTCTTTCTCTGTCCCGGTAAAGCTTTCAACGGTAGACACAACGAAAGACCCCAGAATTGTCTGCGGCATTGGGGAGCTCGACCGCGTTTTGGGCGGCGGCATTGTCCGCGGGTCGCTGGTTTTGGTAGGCGGCGAGCCAGGCATTGGAAAATCGACCATTTTGCTTCAATTAATTAAATCGTTAGAACAGAACACCAGTTTTTTTTACGTTTCCGGAGAGGAATCGGAAAAGCAACTGAAAATGCGGGCTGACAGGCTAGGAATCCGGCAGGATTTTTATGTGCTGACAGAAACCGACATTAACGCAGCAATAAAGCACGCCGAAACCATTACACCTGATATTTTAATTATCGACTCGATTCAGACCATGTATAATCCCGACATCGCATCGGCCCCCGGAACGGTGAGCCAGGTGCGGGATGTTACGCTTTCTTTAATGAAGCTGGCAAAAGAACGGTCTATCTCCGTTTTTGTAGTGGGCCACGTGACAAAAGACGGGGCATTGGCTGGCCCAAAGGTTTTAGAGCACATGGTTGACTGTGTGCTATACTTTGAGGGCGAACGCCACCAAAGCCACCGAATTTTGCGCGCCGTGAAAAACCGGTTTGGTTCCACCAACGAAATTGGCGTGTTTGAAATGACCGGCGAAGGCCTGCGGGAGGTAAAAAACCCGTCGTCCATGATGTTGGAAGGCCGGCCGGAACAAACATCAGGTTCTACCGTCATCTGCACCTTAGAGGGCACAAGGCCGCTATTAGCCGAGGTGCAGTCGCTGGTTGCGCCAACCACCTTTCCCGCCCCGCGCCGCATGACCACTGGGGCAGATTACAACCGCGTAAACCTTTTAATTGCGGTGTTGGAAAAGCGCGTGGGGCTGAACCTTTCCAATCAGGACATTTATGTAAACATTGTCGGCGGCATGCGCATCGACGAGCCTGCGGCGGACTTAGGTATTATCTGCGCCGTGGCCTCCGCCTTTAAAAACAAAGACATCGCCCCGGACATCGCCCTAATCGGCGAGGTGGGCCTAACAGGCGAGCTTCGTGCAGTGAACCAGATTGACAAGCGGCTGAACGAAATGAAAAAGCTCGGTTTTTCAAAGTGCATTATCCCAGAATCGAACAAACGAGGACTTGCTCCGCCAAAAGACCTCACCATTTATTATGCAAAAAACGTTGGCTCTGCTTTGCAGTTATTGTTTTAAAAAAAGAAAACCGCCGGGAATTTTTCCCGGCGGTTCTTTATTTGCTGATTACCTTAATTACAGGACTTTTTAAAATGCCAAAGGGCCGTGTGCGATATTCATAACACCACGCATTGCCGCGGGCGGACCAGGCATTGGGCCCAATCCAGGTTTCCGTTTCGTCGGCTAAGTGCAGCGGCGCAAAGGTGTTATACCGGTTGCCAAACAGCTCAAATTCTACCGTGTGTTTCCCTTTTGCAACATTTTTAAATTCCACAAGAAATGGCGGCAGCGCAGAAATTCCAGCTTCTTTCCCATCCAGATAAACCTTTACCAGCGCCCCGCGGAACGAGGTGGCTGAAATCTCTAAATCACAATCCTCAACGCAGATTTCTGTTTTATAAATGATGTTACCGCTGTAGAAAGGCAAATCCTGTTTATCTGTTGACATAAATGCCAACCGTTCCCGCGGGGGAATTAAGGTCGACTCCGTACCCGCAAGACGCACAAAAAAGTCCCCTAAAAGGTAACATGCCTCCACCGTTCCCCGCTTGGAATAAGGCACGGTAAGCTCTAACACGTTTTCACCCTTTTTCACGTCCGGCAGCGGCACAGTTTTAATAAACTGATCCACATACCAGCCGTCAATGTTCGATTGAACCGCCTCTCCGTTGAACAAAATTTTTGTCGATTCTGCCTGCTCTAAGGCCAGCTTGCAGCCTGAAAGTCCAAATTCTGAATGGAACCGGTATTTTAGATGCACAAAGTGCTCTGCCGGTTCGTCTGCAATCACCCAGGGCTGGGGGAAATCCACCTGCCAGCCTAAGGACGCCCGAAACATATCGCTGATTTTTAAAACCTCTTCTTTTTCGTTCCACTCACCGTCGTCAAAGGCATATTCTGCAATGTCCAACAGCAAAACATTGGGTTCTGCAAGCTTATAATCCACCGCTTCTTTAAAATCAATCCTGCGGCATACAGTTTTTTTGGGTTCTTCCCTTTGTGCTTTTTCTTTTGTCTTTTTCAGCAACTTGAAAAGGTAGCTGTTTCCCCAATAATATTTTGTCTTAATTACAGTTTTGCCGTCTTTTATCTCAAAGTTTGGCTCATTCGTTTCACCTGTCATGGTGTCGTAGAGAACCGGTGTGAACTCCCCGTTTATTACGATTTGAATATCGTCTTCCGTGAACACTGCAGATGAAGAACCTGCCACAGAAAGATACGATGCGTTTTGCCAGTTATCATAAATGTCTAACGAATGTGGTTTTACGCTTCCTGTTTCCATAAATATCTGAGAATTTGCAATAAACAGCCACTTTCCGTCCGTATCCTTACGCATCTGATATATAAACCGGTCGGATTTTTGCCCGTTCCCCATGTAAATTTCGAGCTGTCGGTCAGAAATAGCGTTTGTCAGTGCATATTGGTCCATGGGTACCTTTGTCGCCATTTCATACAGCGGCTTTGCCAAATGGGAGGACTTCGCATCCACAAATTCCGGGCACTTACCTGTAAAAATCAGCTTTCCGCCGTTTTGGCAAAACTCTGTAAGCCTGTCTATGGTGTTTTTCCGCAGGGTTACACAGTTCGGCACAACAATGGTAGAATAAGACATTTTTCCAACCACAAGCGGATTGCCGCCTTTGGTGCTAAGGTCTTCTAAATTGCCCTCGTCAATATAGTCAAAATCAATCAGCCTGTGAAGCAAAAATTTTGAAACAAAGGCAAGCTGGCTGTCTAAGCTGTCAATCATGCCGCCGCAGGTGTCATTCGGCCCAAACTGCATCCACATACTCTCAATGGGATGAATTACCCCCACAGAAACATCTGGTTCACCGCGGGTGAGTGCAGTGTTGACCCGAGAAAAATGATCTTCAATCAGCTTATATTCTTTATACCAGGGCGACTGGTAGAATATGGACGCAGGATAGTCCCGCTTTGCCGTGCCCTCCATGGTAAGCCAGGAAAGATGCGGAACGCGGACGGTAACGCCCAAAGCCGCCTCCCAGTCTCCCTGAAATTTGTGACCGCGAAAATCAAAGTCCCAGTTCGTCACGCCATAAAGCTCCGACATTACGCCCTCTTTCCCATATTGATGTACAACCGACTGCGCCTGCTTTGCTGTAATTTCCCTGTCGCCGTTCACCAGCGTGTCAATACCCGGCAGCTGCATATGCGGATAAAGCCGCATCACGTCGCCGCAGCACCACAACTGAAGTTGCATTGTATCCTCGGTGTTTGAGTGGCCTGTCAGCATAAGGCCGTTTTTTTCGCACCAGCGGCCAATTTGTCCGTAAAAACAGTCAGCAAGGCGGTTAGTAAGACATCGGTAATAAACATATTTAACATAGGACGGTGCATTGTCCTCCAGCGCAAAAAACAGTTCCGGCAGCACCGGCCTTATGTCTAAACCTGTTTCATGTTTTAAGTCAACATCAAAATCCGTTGTCCAGGGAATTTGAGCTGCCGCGTCTCCGTTCGAAAACGGCTTGGGGATCACACGGCCATATTCCGGCTCGTCGGTAAAGATTGCAGGAACGGTTTTTCCAAACTCGCTTCCAACGGCATTTTTATAGGCCTCATGGGTTACTTCAATAAACTTTGCCACCGCCTCGTAGCTTAACGTGTCCAGATAGGTCTGGTTGTTATACCACGGTGTCGGGTCTAAGGTTTTCACAAACGCATAATATTTATTTGCGCATTCCTCTTCCCGTCCGACCTCGCGGCAGGATTTTAAAAAGCCCCTGTCATCTAAAACCACATCATATGCTGCGTAGAAATAAGGAAGCCCCTCCTCAATCGCCTGTTCCTTTGGTACGTCTTCTAAATTCTCTTTTGTAAACAGCATAATTTTACCGCGGTATTTGGGTGTTTTGGTCACCAAACCGCCTGCAAAGCCCGAGGGCCATTTGTCCTCATCGTAGAGCCAGGCCAGCATGTCTTCCTCTTTTGCCTTGCCCACACAGTATTTCACGCAGTTCATAAAACCCTCGCCCAGATATTCCATTGACATGCCGCTGCGTGAATGCATATGAAATCCGCCGAAGCCCATTTCCTTAAAAATTTCAATTTGTTCTTTTAAAATTTTGTCGTCAAACTTGTTGTTCCAAGCCCAGAAAGGCGTGCCGCGATATTCCGCCGTGGGATTTTGAAACAGCTCGTCGCTTAAACTTTGTTCCCTGTTTTTTTTGTAAAGCATAAATTTACCGCTCCTTTCAATGAAAATCTCGACATCATTATACTGCTAAACCGCAACAAAAACAACAGGTATTTTTTCTACTTTAGGGGGTAAATTTGCCATCACATCATTTATTCAAAAACCCGAACCTCAGTTAAAAATGGGAAAGTATATGCTACATTTTCATTGTCCTGTTCGATAATCCGCACATAGCGAATGGGCGTTATGTTCTCCTCAGGAATCGTGATGTTCCATGTGCCTCCCGGTTCAATAACGCTTTGCCCGTAAGAACCCGTTGAAGCGATTTCCACCGGCGCGGTAAATGCCGCGTCTGCCGACCCCTGCACCTTAAAGTTAGAACGGTATGCAACATTTCCTTCATCTCCGCCATCCCGTAACTGACGCGCTACAATTTCAATTCTGGAAACATTATATGCTTCACCAAGGTCTAACATCCACCAATCCGGTTTTGTATCTGCCGGAAACATTGGCGTCCAGCCCCATAAATCCACCGTTCCGTCAACCGCTCGTTCCGGAATATAATGTGTCGATTCTTCAAAATAAGAGGACGCGGTAACTGTTTTATTGAGCGCAAGATTGCGCATTCCCGGCAGGCTTGAATTCATGTAAACTTCAACCCACTGCAGCTCAATGGTTTTACCGTTTAAAGCCTCAACGACAACTGCATTGTAGCCGCTTTTTAAAACCCCCTTCGGCACTTTATAACGAATTAAGTCAAACGGCTCATAGGACAGATTTTTCGGACGAGGCTCATTGATTGTAACAACATCTCCCACATATGAGCACTCTACGCCGTTTATTTTAACGCTTGCGTCTCCAGCGCTTGTTACGGCGCCCGCGCCTGTTCCGTTGTAATTTTGATTCACGCCGATAATTACATAATTATCGGTGTCATACGTTTCGTTGACGCTGCCTACATGAACGTTCAGATCTTGTGACTGCGGCGTTGCAGGTGTTAAAACGATTGGCAAAACAGAAGTTACGTTTTCGTTGTGCGCCACCCGGTCGCGGAACGTAATTGCATGCCTGCGCACAAGTCCCGCCATATTTTCAATTGAATTGACCTGCTGCAGCATAGGCTTCCAATCTCGGAACTGATTGTACATGTGCCCCTGCCCGGTGCCGATATATTCGTTCATATGATTGTACAGATAAATGCAGTCTGCTCCGCGGCTTAAGAAAGAGTGCGCCATGCCGCGAGTGGTTTCGATGCCGGTATACTGTCCGGGACCCTGGCCATAGTTCGAGCGGTAAATCGATTCGATTCCTGCGCTGATAATAATATTTTTATTGCCAGCCTGTGTTTTTAAAAGTTCTGTCCATTTTTCAATTTCCATGTCCGTATCAGAGGTTGCCCAGCGCGCAGTTACGCACACAAGATCTACCAGGCCAAGACGGCTCCATTCTTCCACATCAAGACCGTAGTCTACTGCAACATGAACTGCCGCCGGAACACGTACGCCCAAATAAATTTCGTGTCCGCGCACCATTTCGTACTGATCTAAAACCTTTCGAATGTCCTTCACCAGCTGCGTGTATACTTCTGTTAAAGCCGCCCGGTCGGCAGCATCAAAAAGCGTGTAGGATTCGCGCATAAAGTCGAGTTCCAGTCCGTCCATGTCATAGCGCTCTATATTTTCACGAATGGTAGCAAAGTACCAATTTCTGACCTCGGGATTTAAGTAGTTCAGACACCGTTGATCATCATAGAAAGGACTGTTCGCGCCGACAAGCATGGATTGGTGCTGCTTTGTAAAGGTGGCATGAAGCGGATTATCCATATCGCTCATGTCATGAACGTCGTTCATGCGAATGCTAACCCAAGGAGAAATTCCGCGTTCGCGCAATAGCTTTATGCGTTCTTCGGTAAACTCAATACCATTTAGCATTCCTGTGTAATGCTTTTGGCGAAGACCGTTTAAATCGGTTGTCCAGTAGTCACTGTCGTGAGCTACGCCCTCCCAATATGCCTCTGTGGTATAGCCGCTGTAATTTGCACGGCCGGACTGAGTGTTCAGCATAATGGTTCCCACATTGGTGTCGACAAACTGATCTGCCCAGGAAGCAAGCCCCGAAGAGGTGAAATTACCATTTCTGTATCCATATTCCATAGGGTCTTCGTTAAATATAATGCTTTTTTCAGGATTTGTACGAAATAAATTTTCAGTCGACGCGTGACAGATAGCCGGAGCAATAAAAAGCGTCAGACTGGCAAAAAGTGCTGTAGCAATGATTCTTTTCATGTTTAACACACCCTCCCTGTTCTATTGTTCTCTCAGCATCTGCACGGCAGTTGTAAACGGTGCATGGCTTAATTTGTCCCAAACAAATACCTTAATCATTACATGTTCCGTGTTATCCGGCAGAACAATTGGAACAGATATAGGTCCCGACTGGCTTTCTGCCGGTATGGCAATGTCGGCTGATACAGCGTCAGTCAAAATTGTTCCCTGCTCCGTTTCCGAATACACCGCTGCCAAAACCTTTGCATCAATGCCTGCCCCGCTGTTGTAATAATCAATTTTTAATTGATAATTGCCACCGGTCGGCGGTATTTGATCATATGTGTTTTGACCGTCTGAAAGGGTTGCCGACACGCAGCCAAGCGTCTGGGATTTTAGGTTTACCCGTGTGGGCAGATTGTATTTCTGCTCCCCTCCATCAGGGTTAATTTGTCCGAAATCATTATTTCCCCATGCCCAAAGGCTGCCGTCTGCCGCGGAGGCCGCAGAAAAATCATATCCAGCACAAATTGCGGTTAAGGGAGGAATGTTTAAAACCTTTGTAGGGGATACGCCATATGCCGCACCTCCTGTGCCTAACTGCCCGCTTGTATTGTTGCCCCAAACATAAAGGTCGCCGTCGCCGCTTAACGCGAGCGTGTGGGAATCTCCGGCAGAAATTTCATTAATATTCAGGTTATCAAAATAAGTTAACCTCACAGGCACACTCACAATGGAACCTAAATCGCCTGATCCCAATTGCGCCTGACCGTCATTGCCCCATCCCCAAACGCTGGTTTTACTTTCAGTTTCGGAATAGCAGAGCGCAATCGTATGTCCGTTTCCGGCTGCAACCGATAACACTTTCATTCCGGGAATACTGATAAGTGTTGGAACATCTTTGTTGTTTAAATTGGCGTCTGCCAACTGGCCAACATAATTCATGCCCCAGCCGAACAGGGTTCCGTCTTCACATACAGCAAAAGAGGTGTCGCCTCCTGCATAAATGCCAACAACTTTTTTATCGCTTAACGCGCTGATTAAAACAGGCGATGCCGCTTCTAAAACTGTATCAGCGTTGCCGGTTCCCAATTGCCCGAACCGGTTGTTTCCCCATGCATATACCTTACCGTTGTCAGTGAGCGCAAGGGCGTGCTCTTTGCCTGCCGCTACAGACTTCACACCGTTCAGAGTGGGAATAACAACAGGATTCGGCACGGTAAGGTCACTGCTTCCAATCCCCAACTGACCCGAACTGTTGCTGCCCCATGCATATACATTCCCGCTTAAATCGATAACATAGGAGCTGAACGCTCCAGCTGCCGCTTTGGCTGCCGGTTTTGTCATGCCGCTGTTTGTCTGCCCCATGCTGTTTCCGCCCCACGCCTTAACCACAGTATTTTTGTTTGCGCCGATAATATGCGTTCTCCCGGCCGACAGTTGCTGAAACACATTTTCGCGCAAAATCACTCCGCCGGTTGTAACGCTGATATTCAGTGTTTTATCATAGGTTTCCGTATCTGCAAACAACGGTTTTACTGAAAAATCGTATGTTGTGCTGCCTGTAAGGTTCGATACAGTATAAGATGTTTGGTTTGGATTCATTATGGTATCAATTAGTTCATCATTTTTATATATTTCATATCCGGTAACGCCGTTGGTATCCAACGGTTTCCAGTTTAAAGTAGCTGCGTTTGACAAAACCTCGGTAACTGTCAGTGCATTTTCTTCCGGCCACATAGTTTCCCCGGTTGTTACAGTAAAGTTTTTAATATACATTTCTAAATTCGGAACATCCGCCCCCAAATTTGAGGTAACAAGTACGGTTTGAAAGTAGGTTCCTCCTCCATTGTCAATAAATCCTTGGGGGATTATCTTGTCAGATTCTAAATACGGCATAACCTTATCTGCAATTTTAACAGAATACTTGTTATTGTCATAATCAACTGTGTATTCAAAATGATACCAGTCAAAAGCAGTTCCTATAAGAGTTTTCGGATAGAACATGTCATTATTGTTATTGGTAAACAATAAATGTCCGCCGTCTCCGCCGTTCACATAATGAAGAGAATAAAAAAGCTGGTTGCGCGGCAGCCTGTCTCCCATATTCGCCAAATCAGGAGCTAAACGGAATATAAAATCCGAAGCAAACACAGAGTGCGTGCAGTGAGGGGAATATTTTACATCAAAGGAGTAAACAACTTTTCCTGACGTAGGAATCGTATCATCTGTCATTTTTTTATATAAATCCAAATTTGCTCCGGCAGCACTCTTGCTTATTTTTATCGCACCATCTTCATAGGTTACCTGCGGCGTATCAACGCTTCCGATTCCGGAATAGGAAAGATTCCAGTTGCCATCGTTGGTTCCCACATTAAGCGGTGTTCCGTCTGCTTTTTCAGAAAAATCATCTTTTACCAAATCCTTCATTCCTGCCGCATATGCCGGAAGCACCATCAAACCGATAAGCAAGAACGTAAAAATCATAATTCTAAAAACCCTTTTGCCAACCATTTTTCATCACTCTTTTCTATTAAAAATATAGTACAGCGGTGCTGTCCAAACGTAAATCTACCCTCCCTTTTTTAATCGTAAAATGAAAAATCTTGACTTCATCATATCACTTGTACTATAATGAGAACAACGGGCGTTTTTTTCTATTAAAGGGGGCGTTTTTGCTATGCAATATACTACGGAAAAATTAATCTCAGGAGAAACAAAAATAATGATTCACAGTGTAACAGGGAATGTTACAAACATGCATTCCCATGACTTCATAGAGTTTGCATATGTCAAGGGCGGCTCGGCAATTCATCACATTGCCGGAAAAGAAATTCCTATTAAAAAAGGAGATTATTTCATTATCGATTGCCATGCTGAACACGGCTATTCTCCGGATAAGAAAAAAGAAACATTAGAACTGGTTCATTGCTTGTTTTTTCCTGAAATTTTAGACGGCGCGCTCTCAAACTGTAAAAGTTTCAACGAACTTTTAAACTGCTATCTCATTCGATTCAATCGCTACCAGTTAAGAGAAATTCCCACGGAATATGTTTTTCACGACAGCGACGGAAAAATTTTGTCCCTGCTGTACCGCATAGACCAGGAATCGGAAGAGAAACAAGCAGGTCACGTGGAGCTTGCGCGCTGCTACTTAATTGAGCTTTTGGTGCTTACGCTGCGCAAAATTTACACGCCCGCCAAGGTAATTCATAACGAAGTGGTGGCAAAAATAGTTGATTTTGCCGATAAAAATTTTTCTTCTAACATCTCACTGGACAAAATTTGTAGTGAAATTAATTACTCCCTTTCCTATATCAGCCGGAAATTTAAAGAGGAAACCGGAACGAACTTTAATAAATATGTGCAGCGCAAACGAATTGAACAGGCCTGCCACCTTCTGGTGACAACCTTAAAACCAGTTACGGAAATTGCCCAGGAAACGGGCTATTGCGACTATAAATTTTTTTTAAAGGTGTTTAAAGAAAACATAAAGGTGTCACCCAGAGAATTTCGAAAAATTCACAGGTAACACCTTTATAAACTGCTGTTTTTCTTCTTACTGTTTTTCTTCAATCAGTTTTCTAACCTGCGGAATACGGAACAGGAGAACCGCACCGATTATGGTGATAATCAATTCCGGCAGCATGTAGCTTCCGTTGTAGCAAAAGGAATAGAAAAAAACGTTCCAGCCCTCCGGGCAGAACACCGAGAACACAATGGAACCGGAAATAAAGTGCGATATAAAACGGATAACCAATGCCAGCGTAATTCCAGCACACATGCCAATGGTACCTTTTTTACGAAACAGGCCGGCTAGTCCCAGAGCGCCGAACGCAATGATATAGTCAAACATCAAACAGCCTGCCCAGGTACCCGCCGTCATGCCATATCCCATGAGCTTGCCCGCATCTAAAGCAATTTGAACAAACGCATAAAGCGTGGAACAAAACAGCCCCCACTTGGTGCCGTAACAAATGGCAATAACAGCCACCGGCAGCATGCTTAAAAGCGTGATCGACCCGCCTAAGGGAAGCTCATAAACCTTCACTAAGCTTAGCACCGCGCTTAGCGCAATCATCACTGCACTTAACGTCAATTTTTTCGTTTCAATTTTCATTTGCGTCATTCCTTTTCTAAAAAATAAGGTGCACCCAATTTGGGCACACCAAAAAGACGCTATCCTTCCTTCGTTGGCATTATCCAAATCAGGTATAAGGGTCGAAGATAACATCTTCCTCTCAGCCTATAACATAAGCTCCCCTGCTTCATTATTTTTATCATACCATATTTTCCGTTCTTTGTCAACGCATTTCGACAAAAATACGGTTTTCTCCGGCCTTTCGGCATTTAATTCCGAAAACGTCGGAAAACAGGCCGGCGTCCCAGTAAATTTTGCCAAACCGGCGCAAGGTGCGGTTATCTAACGCAATGGCCTTTCCGTCAGATAAAAATAAGGTGTCCCGGCGGCATACCGCCTCTTGTTCGCCAAGCTGAATAGCAAGCAAACTTCCGTTCCAGTTTAGGTGGCCTCCAGCCGCGGTAACAACAGGTTCTAATGGCAAATACCACGAACCTCCGTTTTTCTCTGCCGGGTGCGTCAGCCTCATTCCATCATAAAAAATCTCGGGACTGCTCTTGCTCAAATAATACAAAACCGGTCTTTCAGGAAGATTATAATATTCATAAAAATAATTCAGAAAAAAACCGTCCTCATAAAACATATTATAGGCATAGGGATATGTAATGTCGGTGCTTATTTCCGCAAACCCGTTTTTTTCATAGTCCATCACGCTTTTTTCGTTTTCTATTATCACTTCCCTGTTACTCCTGTAACCATCTATGGTCTGAGTCATACAGAAAACGCCAAGAACAAAAATAAGCATGCCCAATCCAAAAATCGGCATACCACCCTTTTTGAACATACCTGTGAGCCGCACAAATAAGGATGCAATACACACGGTTAACAGCATAATGGACGGCAGCATTGTCCTAAGATACGTAGAGGGCGCTTCGATTAAAACTACTTGTGCCGCCAAAGCCGCAAGCAAAAAGCATCCGGTTCCCCTGTAGATGTTAGAGCCTAAAAAAGCAATTGCAGCAACCGCGGCAAAAAGCAGACAAATGCAAAAAAGCACGGCGGATGCATATGGAAAAGAAACCCAGCCAAAATTAAAAACTGCCAGCAAGCAGGAAACTGCGAATCCGCCTGACAATCCTTTTGGAAGCAATCTTTCCTTTAAGGATAATACAGCAAGTAATACAAATAAAATAATAAAATATGGCGCAATGCCGTTCTTCCCCATCAAGCTGTCTGCCAAGGCAAAAAAAGACTGCACCAGCCGTCCGGACTCAAAACTGCCTTCATAGGAAGCGCGGTAAAATGTTCCCGGCGCCAATAAAACAGTTGCATAACCTGCCAGAATGCAGAAAAACAAAGGCCAGCCACAAATTCCCCTCCTGCATTCTTTCCGTTTTTTCACCATCTCCGATATTGCAAGGGAAGCGCTCAATACACATGCCGCAGCCCCGCCCTGTTCAGTGGTGGCTCCGCATAGAAAACACAGCAAAAGGGTAAACCACCTTATTTTTCCGGCAGCAATCGTTCTATTGTGCAGATAAAACGCCAAGGCGGCAAGGCATACCGGAAGCAGATAGTTCATGGAGCCTGTTATCCAAAAAAGTGTCTCCCGCGCAACCCGCATCGGAAGCAGCATTGTAATTGCCAGCCCTGCTAATATAAAATATATTTTTCGCGTGCGTTCTGCGTCCGCCAGCACGGTCTTTGCAGAACAATAAAAAAATGAAAACAGCATGAACGGGTTTAACACAGCAAATAGCTTTGTACCGAACATTAAAACGATCTCATCTATAAAATGCACCAGTGCTCGCCCGTTCATTGTTCTATAATGCTCCGCGGTACGCTGCCAAAATTCGGCCAATCCGCCGCGGAAAAAGATTGCGTAGTAAAAATCATCCGCATAAAAATAGGTTAATCCCGAAACAACCCCAAACAAAAGCAGTGCCGCTAAAATGAGAACACTGCCGGCGCCTCCTGCGGCGCGAGACCATTTGCCCATCTTAGTCCTCCAGAAATAAATGCCATAATTCTAATGAAAAATCTTTTGAACAGCCTCTTTTATATTTTTCATCATATACAAAGAACCCAAAGCGACAATTGCACGCATCCCATCAGCCAATCGCTTTGCCTGCATAACAGCATCTATATTATCAGGCTCTGCAAATACATTTGGAAAATACTTTTTTGCTGCCGACGCCAAATTTTCGGCAGTTTCTGCCCTAAGGCTGTCAACCTCCGTAACGATAATCGTGTCTGAAATGTCAGAAAGCAGTTCTAAGCATTTGGAATATTCTTTATCCTTCAGCATGCCAAAAATACAAACCACCTTATTTCCATGAAGCATTTTCTTCGCTGCGTCAACAAAGGCACGCATGCCGTCTACGTTATGGGAGCCATCAGCAATCACGACAGGACTGCGGCTTAAAACTTCAAACCTGGCCGGCCATTTTGCCATTTTTAAGCCGTTTTGCACATCTTCCTCCGAAATTATATAGCCCCGATTTTTCAATGCTCTAACAGCATTTATGGCTGTAATTGCATTGTAAATTTGATAGTCCCCAATCAGACTTGTTTCAAAAGGAACCCCATTGTAACAAAACGTATTCCCTTCGAGGCCTGTTCGTTCAATTTTAAGGGAACCGGTATCCGCCACCGTCAGTTTACAGCCCATTGCTTCTGATGTTTTTTGAATAACAGCAAGTGCCTCTTTTGGCTGAAACGGATAACACACTACCGGGCAGCCGCGTTTTATAATGCCGCACTTATTTTCAGCAATTTCAGCAAGCGTATTTCCTAAATACTCCATATGGTCGTAACTGATAGACATAATCACAGTAACCAAAGGGGACGAAATCACATTTGTGGAATCCAGCGTTCCGCCTAGTCCCACCTCAATTACCGCCACGTCACATTTTTCCTCAGCAAAATAAAGGAACGCCGCGGCCGTAATCAATTCAAATTCTGTGGGGTGTTCAAAGCCTTCCATAAGCATTTGTTCTGTTGCAGCAACTACCTGTTCCATAACGCCAACGAGGCTTTCGTCAGATATAGAAACATTGTTAATTTGAATCCGCTCATTAAAATTATATATAAAAGGTGACGTATAAAGACCAGTTTTATAGCCCGCTCTTGCCAAAATATTTTCAATAAAAATTGAAGCCGAGCCTTTGCCGTTTGTTCCGGCAATATGGACAAACCTGCATTTTTCTTCCGGGTGCCCCAAAAGCTCGCACAGCTTTTTAATTCTTATCAAGTCCAGCCTTGATCCAAACTTTTTTGCTTTATTAATAAAGGCAGTAACGTCACGATATTCCATATCTTCCTCCAGTTTGTTTTGTTATATTTTAGTATAATACGCCATTTGTGTATTTGTCAATAAGTTTAAAGAAAAAAAGAAAGACCCGGAAGCTACCGGGTCTTTCAAAAAAGAACGCTTTATTTAAAAACTATCATTGCGACAACATCGCCTTTTTTGGTATAAACCATAACTTTGCTTGGATCTTCTGCTCTCTGATTATAACCAATAATATTGCTAAAGTTGCCTTCCTCAATCATGTTATCCTTGCCTGCTCTGCTTGTATCAATTACATATACATTCACATTTTCTGTGTAGGTATATGTATAAACATCTTCATCAGTGGGATAATCAAAGGAAGGTGCCATAACAACCGTGTTCTCTTTTGCATTATGAACTAGACCAGTAACAACACGGAGCGGCGCATCTAATTCGTCTTTTCCGTTTGAAGTTCCATCAAATGTAACTAAGTTTTTCTGTTTTCCAGAAACTACATCTTCAGCTACAGCAAGTACTTCAATCGCGTCAACCAGCTTATCGCCATCTGCTGCAACTCTGATAACATCGCCTGCAGAAACGGTGCGAACTGCATCTGTATTATCACGGCCATCGTCATAAACCTCTAATTCTTCTCCAGTTGCACTAAGAAGCTTTAAGCATCTTCTAATTTGATCCTTATAATTAACATCTGAAGCCCTTGTGACAATCATTGGAATGTTGGTTTCAGACAATACCTCTGTGGTGACGTCAGCACCGCCGGTTGCTGTGCCATAAACATAAATTGCCGCTGGCTTATTCGTTGATGGTACATTTGCAAGCTGCACATAATAACTTTCGTCCTTTTTAAAGTACGAATAGCTCTTTGTCATGTATGTACCGTTTATACGATCAGACGGAACAAGGATAACCTGCGAACCACTGATTGTATATTTGTCTAAAGTAGATCCAGTAGCCTTACACAATAACGGTTCAGATGTGTAATTAACTAAATTTAATGATACATTAATTTCACCTGTGCTGTTACTGGTTAAAATGCTGTCAATTACATTGCCCGTTGTTGTATAACGAATTGGCTGAGCAAATTCTGCGTTTTCCGGTTCTTTTCCATCAATGGCAGCATTAATTCCACTTTTTGCAGCAGTACTACGCAGTAAATCCATAATTGCATCTGAATTCTTTGATACAGAATATACTTTTCCGTCAATTTTCACAGAATCTTTTAACGCATACTGATTTCCTGTCAACGTAGAATTTGAACTGCTCATCTTATAAATCATTACTTCAACTTTTGGATCTGTCATCGTTCCAGCTTCAGCTGCAGCCAAATATCCATATGCAAATGATTTTTCAGAAGATACTGTGTATCTCGCTACCCTGCCAAATGCATCTAAATAGAACTGAACATACATACCCGCGTTAATTTGTTCGCTTCTGTTACAGCTTTCTGTAAACCTGTAATATGTATTCGGAGTTTTGTCAATCTTAATTCTGTCATCAGAAAGAATATCTGTAACCGTTCCGGCTTGTGTTTTGGTAGAAATCTGAACGTCAACCAGTTTGCCGTCGCTGCTTTCTGATACAGAGAGAACACAGGTCGTAGGAATTCCGGAGAAATCAGAAGGCGAGCCGTTTTTCGTAAAGGTAATTTTTTTACTTTTATCCGTTTCATCTAAAATGAAAGATTTAGAAGAATCATAGTAATCATATACCTTATAGTTCTTTGAATCTTTCGGAGAATTTACAAAAATTGTTTCATAGGTCCGAATAAATGCAACATCAGCAATATCATTGTTCATTGAGCAAACAAGAGTGATATAGCCGGATTGACTTGCGAATTCATCAATAATGTCACCAAAATCTTCATTTACAGACTGGCCGTTATGAATAATCGCAATATCAGAGTCAATGCTGATGTTCTCTGTGTCATCTTTGTCCTCCGTCCAGTATTCTAACTTCGAGCCATTAAATTCTTCAATATCATCCATATTGATGGTCAATTCATAATTTTTCTTGTTCTGGAACGCAATATTATAAGCTTCGTAGTAGTCTGCGCCGCTTTCAATATCATAGTAAACCGTTACGCTTCTTCCGAGATAATCGTTTAAGTCATTGATGTCTAAGTTTTCAATACCGTAAAATTCTCTTTTACCGCTACTTAGCTCAAGCTCAATTTGCTTTTTGTTACATTCGCTTTCCTCATCGTAATAAAGAGAAGTGCCATAGACCGCAACAATCCTGCCCTCAGCGGAAGAACGTGTAGAGGACGTCTGATCCCTCATGGAACCGCTGGTTTCACCAGTTATCGGATCAACCATTTCCGCATTTCGCATGTTGTAAATAAGCTGCGCAACACGGCCACGGGTTAGGGGTTCGCCCATTTTTGCACCACTGATTTTGTCCAGCAGTTTTGCTTTAACCGCAAGATTTAAATAGCCGCTTGGATAAGCACCTGCTGTGCCGCCTGCACGTTCTGCACGGTCTTCCGTATAACCCAGCGCACAAACTGCCATTTTAACGGCCTGTTCATACAGAACGCTGTTTTCGGGCTTGAATGTGCCGTCGTCATAACCGTTAATGATTCCTGAATTCTTTGCTGTTGTAATAAAATCAATTGCCCAGTGGGCATCCGTGCCGGTGGAAACAACGTCCGGAAACTTTGCCCTGTCAGCTTCAGAATACTTAATATTGCCGGAATTTTCCGCCAAACAAATCAGCTTTGTAAACTGAGCCCTTGTAACCGGATCCTCCGGTTTAAATGTACCGTCTTCAAAGCCATTTATAATACCTTCAGCTGTTAAGTCTGTTATTGCCGAATAGTAAGTGTAGTCAGACGGTACGTCACTGAAACTTAGATCAGCCGCCGATGTTACGGTGGGAAGTGCCATGGAAAGCAACATTCCTAAAGCAAGCATAAGCGACACTATCTTGTTTGTCCTTCGCATACTAAATACCTCCATTAATTTTATATTTGATGCTATCATATATTATAACACTAAGGAGATAATTAGTCAATCGTAATAATTTTACTTTTTCATTACAATTTTTTTAGTGCATTTTTTCGGTAGAACGGATTTTAAGCCGTAAAAACTTATATTTAAAGTCGTGGGCATTGAACGGAATAATTGGATAAAGATACCCTTTCCCCGTTACCGTTTTATTTGTTCCAATGAGTACAAAAGACAGCACCACGCCAATGATAAATCCCGTAAGATTAAAGAAGTGGCTCAGCACTAAAATAATAATTCGCATAAATTTAAACGCATAGTTTAATTCCACGCTGGGCTGAGAAAAACTGCAAATTGCCACAATAGACATATACAGAATTGTGTCCGGAACAAACCAGCCCGACTGAATGGCAAAATCGCCTAAAATCAGCGCGCCGATGATGCTCAGCGAGTTTCCCAACATATTTGGCGTATTCACCGACGCCAGCTTTAAAACGTCAATGGCCACTTCTAAAATAAGCAACTGAACAACGGGCGGCACCTCGTTTGGCTCTGCTATTTGCAGAAAATGAAGCCACTCCGGCAGCCTGTCCATATTTTGAATTGCCAAAAGCCACAGCGGCGTTATCACCAGCGTGGAGAAAAAAATCAGATTGCGGACTGCGCGCATATATCCGCCGATTACAGGCGGATAATAAAAATCGTCTGCCTCCTGGATAAAATCAAAAATGGAACTGGGCAAAACCATGGCGGAGGGGTCATTGTCCACCAAAATCACAATGTTTCCTTCCAGCACATTTGCCGCTGCAATATCTGGACGCTCCGTATATCGGATTTTTGGAAACGGGTTGTACCATTTCCGCTTAATCAAGCATTCTGCCAAGCTTTCCTGGCTCATAGTAAGGGAGCGCACATCAATGCTTTCTATCCGCTTTTTAATCTTTTCCAGGGTTTTTTTGTCCACAATATCATCAATATAGGCAATTACCACATCGGTTCTTGACCGGTTCCCCACATTCACCACTTCGGCAACAAACTTCGGGTCGCGAATTCTTCTTCGAATCAGCGCCGTATTAAAGACAACCGTTTCCACAAACCCGTCTCGGGAGCCCCGGAGCACCTTTTCCTTTTCGGGTTCTTCCGTGCTTCTCGCCGGGTAGGTTCTGGCGTCAATTAAAATTGCTTCCTCATAGCCGTCAATCATTAAAATTGCAGGGCCGGACAGATATTGTGTGGTAATTTTCTCCACATCGCTCTCGGTCGAAACCTCAACATAGGAAACGAAGCGAGCCGCAAAATCTTGGGCAGTATTTACGTTTTCAAGCTGGTCAGGCGTCAGCCCCAGGAAAAACTGCATAATCTTCCCCATAACACCGTCTTTAACAAACCCATCTATAAAATACATAACCGCCTTTTTGCCGCCGATTACAACCTGCCGTTCAATTAAATCAAAGCTTTTTTCTATCGGAAACAATTTTGCCATCATTTTGCGGTTTTCTTCTAAATTGCGTGAAAGTTTCATAAATAAGTCCTTTCCGCCGATCAACACCGGCTTTCCATAATAAACACTTAAATTTATTATGTTCCAGCCGGCACGAAAATATCCAATGATTAATATCTTTTCAAAACCTCTGCTATGGCATTGCCAATGTAAAATCCCGCATTTTCACACTCCTGAATGGTGTTTCCGGCGGTTCCGACCTCAATAATCATAGAGCCTTTTGTCATGTGCTGGTTAAAGCGTTCCCGCCGTATGTTCACCGGCCTTGCAATTTTCGGGGAAACCTTGTTTAACTCTGCCTGAATCTGCACGGCAAATGCCAAATTATGTTTCCAATCCGGATGTTTTAGCCCTAAGCCGTCAGTGCCAATAACAAACATCACCTGGGCAACCTGCTTGCCCTCCACCGTTGCCACAGGCTTCAGCTGAATGGCTTCGCCGTTTTTCGTCTGTTCGGCGTAATCTCTGTGCACGTCTAAAACCACTTCAATGGTAGGATTTTTTTCAAGGTTTGACGTTATACCCGCCAAAGCTTTCGTATACGAACCGTTGTATGCCGGATAGTCGTTTCGTGTAACGTCATGAATGACGTTTATTCCCTGGCTTTTCAGCCGTTCTTCAATCACCGTTCCCACCCGGGCGACATTTTTGTTGTTGTCTGTGGACCTGGCGTCAGGGCTTTCGGCATAGGCTTCAGAAGTGTGGGTGTGCATAATTAAAACATTTGGTTTTCCTTCTTCCATTTTAAAATTCAGTTTTGTGTTTAAAAGGGACTGCACATCCGGCGTATAGGCAGTTTCGTTCCGAAACGTAATGCCGTCTGATGACATGTCAATACTTTTAATTTTTTTCCCTTCGGAGAAACTGATTTCCTCCTGTTTGTCCTGTTTTTCCGCAGCGTTATCTTCTTTTTTTACGCCGCTGTATTTGGCTGAATATTTCTTCGTCATTTCTTCACTGGATTTCACTGACGGTATAACAGCAGAAATCCGGTCGTAAACATTTCGTTTTTCAAACGGAAGTTCCTGCCCGGCACAAAAAATTTTATCAAATTCCGCCATAATAAATGCTCTGCTGGGCTGAATGTTTAGCTTTCCCAAGACGGACACAACAATTCCCACCGCAAACACAACTGCAATTGTATAAATTAAGGTGTTAGAAAACACGTCTTTTAAAATAATCGTTTTATGATAATATCTTTTTCTTTTGCCGCGCATAGTATGTACCAATCCTTTCGTCTAAGCAGAAAATGTAAACCGTTATTCTATATTTATTAGCCTGTACGAAAAATTATGATTGATTCCCCACATAAAAAAACACCAAAGCGTTTGCTTTGGTGTTTTTTTGAATCATGTAAAATTATTTTGTAAAACTGGAATTTGTGACGGCGAAAGGCTCCCACACCGCATTGTTCGCCGCTTCTTTCAGCAAGGGCAAAACATCTCCGCCGAAAGACGCCGCATAATTTGCCGGCACATAATCGATGTTGTCAATGGAGCGGTTCGTAAGCTTCTTCACCCATACCAACCCGGCCAAATACCGGCCTAAATCCAGCGTGAGATGAATACCGTCGCGGTTTAAGGTGTCTCCCAAATGACTTGTCCGTGCATTCTGCACCGCCGTGCCAACAGGAATAATGTTTGCTATATCCTCCTTGGGCAGCACAATTTCCTGTACGTTTTGCGAAATCCGCTCATACATGGTCATCTGGTCATTGCCAAATGCACTTAGTCCGGCATATCCTTCCTGATAAGCCCAGGTCATATGCCAATAAATTTCGCAGCTGGGGTTCGTCTTGTTTTTCTGCACATAGTCAATGAGCTTTGTTAAATTCGGCTCGAAAGAAGACGCAATGCCGGAATTTGCGCTTTGCTGCTGCAGGGTAATCACGTCCCAGTCCTCGTCTACAATGCCATACAACATAGTTTTTTCTGTTTCCGATTTCCATGAACCTGTGTTATTTTTTGTATAACGGTAAGCAGGCAGGTTTCCTCCTAAGTTTTTCACATGGGTTTCCAAGGTGCACCCGCCTATGTAAAGATAGGCAACAGTAATGTCTTTTACGCCTGCGTCCTCCGCCAGCTGATAAAAATAGTTTGTGGCGTCCTCGGCATAGCTGTTGCCAATGGCCAGCACCTTAATGCTGTCCCGTTCGCTTCCGCCGGATAAATCTGCTTTTTCGCTGCTGCAAACAGGCTTTAAGGTGTCAAGCGAGTCTAACACAAACACCTTTCCCAATACGGCATTATCCGCAAACACCGTTCCGCTGGCTACCAAACCGTCGTCCCCATTTTTTACTTCCGCTTTTGCAACCTCGGTTTTTAAAAGCCTGTTGTCCGCATCATAAAGTGCGGTAACAACGTCGGCTGTTATTGGCTTGCTTTCTCCGTAAGTTGCCCACAGCTGCCAGGTGGCAGCGCTTTTGTCAAAGGATTTTAATGTGGCCGACAGTTTGCTTTTTGCCGTGCCAGTCAAGCTGATTTCAAATGGTTTCTGGGCATAGATGTAGTCATACGAAACAGGCGTAATTTGAATTTTTAACTGCTTGCCGATAGCGCCGGAAGGCACCCGAAACGAAAACGCACCCTCTGCCGTTCCCGCCATAACAGGATAAAAGCCTTCTGCTTCTGTTCCGGCAAGAATTAAAACCTGCGTCTTTCCCTCGTTTGCCGTCTGTGCGCCGCTGGACACAAAATCATAGGTAACGGAAAGTTCATCTCCAATTTCAAAAACCTCTTTGTCACCGCTGACGGAAACATTTTCAATTCCAAACTGGTAAGGCACTGCCTCCTCCACGTGAATGTCGGCGATGGCATATGCCCCGTCGGACACAAAGGAGAGCCTGGGCATGCGGTAGTGCCCGCCCTGATAATCCCAGTGGTAGAAACATTCATATTTTGTCCAGCCGCCGGCCAGCGTCCACGAACCGGGTGTTTTTGCTTCTTCATTTGTGTTTACCCAGCTGTCGCCGTTAAAATATTGATAGTTCCACGCGGTGGGCTCCGCCTGGCTTTCATAGCCGTTTACCGACTTCATCCGCGCAAAATAATCGTCGCTTACAACCGTTTCCCCGTCAGCTGTAATTTCAAATTTGTTATAATCGTGAAACACATTTTGCTGGGTGCCGCTATACAGGTAAAACGGTATGTCCCCCGTTATCCCCGTGGAATTACCGTAACCCAAAAGCCCGTTGGGGTTTTTATCTGTCACGGTGCTGTCCAGCACGTCGCCTTTTATGCTTCTGTCCATCATTGCATACAGCGGCATATTTTCGCTGCCGCTTTCCGCCTTTGCCCAAAAACTGATTTTATAGGTTTTCCCCTGGTCAATTTCAACGCTTTGATAAGGCGTCTCGTTCGCCGCCACTTTTAAAACGTTTTTCTTCTCCAGCCCGGTTTCTTGCTGAAACGTCGCGTCTGCTGCAATGGTTCCGGCGTGGAACAAATTTGCCGAAATGGTATCCCCGCCCGGGGCGCAGTAATCAGACGATTTTTTCCCGTTTTTATAATAAATTACGCCGGTGTCATTGTCCGCCGCATCTTTCACTGCCATGTCGCCGTTGTAAACAATGTCTAAGGGTGCTATGGTTACATCGTCAATGTAAAGCTTAAAGTCCTCCAGCCCGGCATATACTGTTTCGCCGGCGCTGTTTTGATAGGAATAGATATACTGCACCGCCTCCCCGCTTTCTATTGTCGCGGTCAGATTGTTTTCCGTTCCTACCGGCACGGCATAGGTTCTTATGGTGAACCGGGTGGTAAAATCGGTGTCGCTCTTTCTGCCGATTGCATACTCCATATCTTCATACCAAATAAACTCATACTTTTGCCAGTCGTCCGTTATAATCTCTTTTGTGGGGGATTGCAGCCATTTTGAGCGCGTTCTGTCAATCCGTTTGTCCCCCGAACGGTCGGGGATAAACACGAGAGGCTTGTTATTTGCAGCTCCAAATTGCGCCAGCGCCTCAGACCCTTTGGCCCAAAGGCTGATTTTATAGGCCCTGTTAAACCACATTTTGTATGCCGGACCGGCTGCAGAAAACCCTACGTCCACAAACGCGTCCCTCGGCGCTCCCTTATAGGTAAGCTCGATAGAGGATTTCGACGTTTCAGCTAAAGCCTCCGGCACGTTATCCGAAAGCGCCGCATTGGAATTTATGTTGTTCCAGGAAAAATTGGTTTTATTGGGATCCTTTTTCCAGCCGTCGTCTTCAAAGCCGTTGTATATGTTCGGCTCATATCCCACGTTTCCGCCGTCTGTCAGCATGCCGCTGTAGGGCATCACAGAAAAATTGTCCAGCAGACAGTCTACATAGGGCGTTGTTCCCGCCGCGCTGCACGCGTCAATATACTCCTGCGTAAAATTCTCAGAAGGACTTCCCGCAGGCTTTCCCAAAGGACTGTTTCCCATAGGCCTGAAATACATTTGGGAAGTAACGGTGTCTTTTATGTAATTTGTGTAGGTCACGTTGTCAATTTTAGACGTTGCAAATGTTCCGTCATACTCATAAATATACTCAAAGGTGTGCCATTCTCCGTCTACCATGTTGTTTCCATAAATATCCTTGTCAATGGATACGCCAAAATATTTATCCTTCAGCGTGACCTGTTCTTCCCCGTTCATTAAAGGCTGTGTGCAGGCAGAGTCTTTGTAAACCGGGACTGTGGAGTCGCCGATAAACACCAACCGAACTCCCACTTTAGGCGACAGCTTGTCCGAATTTAAAAATTTAACCTCTCCCGTAATCCGAATCTTTTGTCCCGGAATCAACTTCACGCCGGTTACACCTCTGTTAATGCTGTTATAGTTTTGAATCCGCAGCATTCCGGAGGTGTTATCCGAATCCCCTTTATAATAGGAAATCTGGTTATCCCCCATCATTGCAAGCCGTGAACCCAGGCTCATTTCTTTGTCAAAGGGATAAAAAAACGCCCCGTCCTCCCCCTCGTAAAAGGTTTCAATTACGCTCGGAGTAGCTTCCGCTGACGCCGGGGCCGCTAAAATGCCGCAGACAGACAGCAATACCGCAAAGCATAAACACATAGATATTGCTTTTTTCATTTGCTTCACCTCACCTTTATATTTGCTTTTATTATATCAAATAAAACCGCAGGAGTAAACACTTTTTACACCATTACACCCCCATTCATTACGGCAATTACAAAAAAACGCTCCGGAAACCGGAGCATTTTTTATAAGTTACCGATAAAATTCGGCTGTTGCTTCAAAGAACGCATCAATATTTTCCCAGCTTGACATTGGCGGTATGTCGCAGCCGGACGAAATTACGAAATTTTTATATTTACAGCACTTTTGCATAATTTCTTTTGTATTTTGCTTTATGGAAGCAACCGTTCCGTTTCGGAATTCTCCTGCCGGGTCCACATTTCCCATAAAGATAACGTCAGTTGGAATGTGCGGCGCGATTTCTTCCAAATCTACGGCGTTTCCAAAGTGATAAATATCTGCGTTCACCGTAAGAATATCGTCAATTAACGGAATTGTGTTCCCGCAGTTATGATATACAACCGCAAAATTTTCACTTTTCACCGCTTCAATAATCTGTTTGATATAAGGAATAGAAAATTCTGCGTTTAAATCGGGAGAAAGCAAACCTGCCGCCGGTTCGGCAATCACAACGCCGTGGGCCCCTGCATCGCGAAATGAGTTGATATATTTTATAATAAAATCGGTTGCTTTTTGCAGCGTAGTATGTACCATTTCAGGCTCCACATAGCAATTTACCATAATTTCAGTCATGTCCATCAGCCGCCCCGAAAGGGAAAACGGCCCGATTACCCCTGCCAAAACGGGACGGTCACAAATAAGCTCGCAGGCTTTTTTAATTGCCTCCGCATATAATGCTGTTCTGCCTGCTCCCATTTCCGGAACCGCCAGCTTCTGTGCGTCTTCAGGCGTTTCAAGCAGTTTTCCGATAACCGTCGGAACTTCATCGTCTGAAAACCGAACCTGCGCACCAAAGGCTTCAGCTTCAACAGACAAATCCATCATACTGACAGCCGCCGCGCTGTCACACCGGTCGGCAACCGCTTTCATTCCCTTAGCCTGCAGGTCGCTGTCTGAAATCAGTTCTTTCACGCTGACATCTAAAAGCTGTACACACGGAAAGGAAAGGATGGGCATTGCTTTTTTCACATCTGCTGTTCTTAATTCATTTAACCATTGAGAAACTGTTTTTTCCACATTAAGCTCCGTTTCCGCCGTTAGGAACGCAATCGCGCGGTCCGTCGGCTGTTTTATATTGATTATGCAAAATCAGATGGAAACATCATCTGCTGCATATAGTGCTCCATGAACTGCGGATTCGCTGACAATTCCGCTGTTTTTGCATTTCCGGCAATTTCCTTTGCTTTTTCCAGACATTCTGTACTTTGCAAAATCATTGCTGCGCCGGTTCCTGCCGCATTGCCCAAAACCTGAACCTTATTTTGAAATGACGGCGGCAGAAGACCGATTGTAATACAGCTCTCTATATCTACATAACTGCCGAAACCGCCGGCAATATAAACGCAGTCAAGCCCGGCTCCGTTTGGAACCAAAGTTTCAATTCCTGCACGAATTGCCGCTTTCGCAAGCTGTATCTGGCGGATATCTGCCGCAGTGATGGTAACTGCGCTGTCCGGAAAAGTAAAATCGTCTTCCATATATCCGCTGTCTTCTATAATTCCTGCTTTTAACAGGCAGGCCGCCGCGTCCATCAAGCCGCTTCCGCAAATTCCTGTGGGTTTGGCATGATTGATTGTGCGGTACCTGATGATTCCGTTTTCTAACCAAACACGGTCTATCGCTCCGGATGCGGCCGGCATTCCGCACGAAATTCCGGCGCCTTCAAACGCAGGCCCCGCCGCGGTTGAACAGCAGGTAAAGCCGCCGTTGCTCCAATATGCCATTTCTCCGTTGGTTCCAATATCAATTAAAAGCGAAGAGCCGTCTTTTTGCATGTTGCTTGCCAGAATTGCTGTTGTTATATCCGCGCCGACATATGCAGAAATGCACGGCGGCAAGTAAAAGTTTTCCTGAAAATTTCCAAACAGGCTCTTTGGCGTAAACGGCGAAACGGCAATTCCGCTGGGGTCAAGTCCGGAAAAAAGATGAAGCATTGTTGTGTTTCCCGTAATTACAGACAGTTCCACCGGTTCGCCAAATTCCGTTTTCATGGATTCTATTTCGTCCTGCACTGCTTTTTGAAGCGTCTTCAATCCACCCTCGTTTGCAAATTGAATGCGCGAAATAACGTCTGCACCGAACTGCGTTTGAGGGTTTGTTCTGCAAGTCTGTTTTACGCAAAAACATTCGGGCATTTTATAAAAATATCCTGCAATTGTGGTTGTTCCAATGTCAATTGCCATTGCATAACAGTTTTTATCACCGGTAAGGGGACTTTTTTTAAAGTCAGGAAAATATCCGTCTGTTACCCCTTGAATTTGTTCATTTGAAGTGATGAGCGTAATATTCGCGTCGCCGGTAACTGATGCATAACAGGCAAGACGAATGTTTGCGCCGATTTCTTCTTTGGTCAAAAAACGTTTTTCATCGCCGCTCATTTCAGACAGATTCCCAACGGCTTTTACTTTGCATTTTCCGCAGGTTCCATTTCCTCCGCACGGACGGGTAAGCTTAAATTCCGATTTTGCAATGATTTCGTCTATCCGCGTTTCGTTAAAAACAGAAATACAAATTTTTTTTGCGTCCGACTGCAGGGTTATTTTCATCAATATTCCTCGTTTCCTTGTCTGCTGTGATATTAGCATAACAAAAAAAGAAACGGATTGCAACTTGATAAAGCAGAATAGATAAAATATTTCAAAAAATCAAAAAATTTTTCTATACAAGATTTGCGGTTTATATTAAAATAAAGATAATATAATATTAAGTAAAAATGAAAGGAAGTTATGAAATGAATATTTTAGAAGAGATGAGCACATTTCTGCAGCAGGGAAGAGCAAAACAGGTGAAAGAGCTGGTTGCCCAGGCAATTGAAGAAGGAATTGCACCGCAGGAAATTCTTGAAAAGGGTCTGCTGAGCGGAATGAGTATTATTGGTGAAAAGTTTAAAAACAATGAAGTTTTTGTTCCTGAGGTTTTAATCGCCGCCCGCGCTATGAACGCCGGCACGGAATTGCTTAAGCCGCATTTGGCAACTGCAGGAGTGAAATCCAGCGGAACTGCAGTTGTAGGAACGGTTAAGGGTGATTTACACGACATTGGCAAAAATCTTGTAAAAATGATGTTAGAGGGCAAAGGTCTCACAGTAATTGATTTGGGCGTTGACGTTTCACCGGAAACATTTGTTGAAAAGGCAATTGAAAACAACGCGCAGGTTATCTGCTGCAGCGCATTGCTGACCACAACAATGGTTGAAATGAAAAATGTGGTTGCAAAGGCAGAAGAGAAAGGAATCCGCGACAAAGTGAAAATTATGGTCGGCGGCGCTCCCATTACACAGGAATTCTGCGACAGCATCGGCGCAGATTATTATACAACCGATGCGGCTTCCGCTTCTGATGTTGCGCTGAAAATTTGTGCCGGTGCGTGATTGCGTTATGAAAGAGCTGGAACAAAAAATTTATGATTTCGGTATGGATCACGCCGCTGTTCTGCCCGTGGAGCAAATTCGTTTCGAGCCGTCGCTGATTTCGCTGTGTGAAAGCAATGCCTGCGGGAATTACGGCAAGAACTGGACATGTCCTCCCCGCGTTGGAAACACAAAAGAACTGATTGCAAAAGCAAAAACCTTTAAAAATATATTGGTTTTTCAAAAAATTTATCAATTAGAAGATTCTTTCGATGTTGAAGGAATGCAGGAAAGCAGCCGCAATTTTCAAAAGCTGATCAGAGACGTACATGCAATATGCAAACAAGCGGATTCTCAGTTTCTGCTGCTGGGAGCCGGAGGCTGCCGCTTCTGTGAAGAATGCGCCGCTGTCAGCGACGAGCCGTGCCGTTTTCCGGAAGAAAAAATCGCCTCTCTGGAATCTTACAGCATTCAAGTGTCGTCTTTGGCAGAGGCATGCGGTATGAAATATATAAACGGTGCAAACACAGTTACATATTTCGGCGGAATTTTATATTGATTTTATACATAAACGGAGCCTGTTTTTATAAAAAGGCTCCGTTTTATTGTTATTATTTTGAAGGATTTTTGCGGTATTTTCCGGGAGAAACACCAGTTATGCCTTTAAATATTTTTGAAAAGTAGCTCTGGTCGTCAAATCCCACCAGTGCTGCTATGTCTGCTAAAGACAGGGAATGGTCTTTTAAAAGCGTCTTGCTTTTGTCAATACGAAGCCGGTTAATATAATTTACTAAGCTAATGCCCGTTTCCTCTTTAAATATTTTGCTTAAATACGCTTTGCTTAAATATACGTGTCCCGCAACGTCGTTTAACGATAGCTTCTGCATATAATTTTCTTTTATAAACCGCTCTGCCTTATAAATGCTGTCCGCGTGCTTCACGTCCTGCAATTCGAACACATAGCTGAAATATTCATTCATCACACTGCTCAACCACACACTGAGCTGTTCAATATTTTCAAAACGTTCCACTTCTTTTAAGTAGTTATGATTAAGCGAAAAAATCTGAGAAATTTCCGCGCCGCCTTCAATCGAAAATCTTGATAGCTGAACAATCAGCTCAGTGATTCGTTCTTTAATTTTATCAAGTTCTCCTGCCGAATGGAAAAATATATGGCCCAGCAGCAGATTTAAAATCTCCTTTGCCCTCTTTTTATTGCCGTTTATAATAGAGTCGCGCAAATCGTTTTCCAGCGAAATCGGATATTGCTCTTTTTTTATGTCCGTGTTTTCCGCCGCCGCGTCATATACGGCATTTAAAAAGTCTTTTGTCTGAATATCTTCCCACTGTCTGCCGAACTGTAACGTCCGGCAAAAAACCGGAACCATAAGCTCGGTTAAATCATTGACGTTTTTCGTGCTCAAATGGGGAATAATACCTAAAAACGCATTTTGTTCTTCGTCAGGCTCGCCCATTAAAATAGGTCCTGCAATTACGCCGTAGTCCATGATATGCATTTCATCACAAATTGCAACTGCAATAAAGATAAACCCTCTCGGGCAGTAATAAATATACTTATCGTCCCAGCGCTGTGCCTCGTAACAGCCGTATAAATGCGTATTGGCATGATCTGGATAGCGCGGGCAGGTTTGGCAGAAGCTGGGTACTTCTAAAAATTTTCTCAGCCGCACATCAAACAAATTACAATCCACTCCGCAGAGGCTGATAATATGATTTTTATATTTATTAAATTTTTCATTCATATGCCTCATCCCCTTAAAAGTGTATTTTACCGCCTCCAAACGAGTCGCATTGAGCTAATTATACTATTATTTATAAAAATTTTCAATACTATTTTGTAATTTATACAATATCATTACCGCATAACCAATCGGTTTACAATTGACTTTTTCTGCAATTTATTGTAGTATAAAAGCAAGAGGTGAAATCCATGAAAGAAAAATTGTTAGAACTTTTTGAGCAAAACCGCGGAACGCTGATTTCCGGCAGCGACATTGCAAAAAGCCTGGGCGTGAGCCGCGCGGCAGTGAACAAGGCCATTTCCGGCCTGCGGGATTCAGGCTATAAATTCGATGCTACCAGCCGCTTAGGATATGTGTTTTCTGAAAAGAACGACATCATTTCCCCCAGCGGCATTTATAAATATTTAAACGGAAACAAACACAAAATTGTTCATTTAGATGAAGTAAATTCCACAAACACCGCCTTAAAGGAATTGGCGCAAAACGGCGCTCAAGAGGGCACCGTTGTGGTGACAGAGATGCAAACCGGCGGCAAAGGACGCCGCGGCAAACGCTTTTTTTCACCCAGAGGCTGCGGCGTATATTTCAGCCTGCTGCTCCGCCCGCGATTAAAGGCGGCAGACTCTGTTTTCATTACCGTAGCCGCGTCTGTTGCAGTGCGCCGGGCCATAAAACTCCTGCTGCATGCCGACACACAAATAAAATGGGTAAACGATGTTTATTTTAACAACAAAAAGCTGTGCGGAATTTTAACAGAGGCGTCTATGGAAATTGAATCGGGCTATTTAAATTATGCGGTTTTAGGAATTGGAATTAACATAAAACCGCCGGAAAACGGATATCCCGAGGAGTTTGCCTTTAAAACGACAAACCTTTCAGAAATTTCACATCCGCTTCCCGACGATTTAAAAAACAAGCTGATTGCCGAAGTGCTTACGCAGTTCGACAGGCTATATGAAACGTTAGAGCAAAAAGATTATATTGAGGAATATAAAGAGGCCTCCTGTATTTTGAACCGTAAAATTGAAATTCTAGCCGGGTCTTATGCCGGCCCGGCGGTTGCTGAGGATATCGACAGCGATGCAAACCTTATCGTGCGCCTGCCAAACGGCAACACCGCCGCGCTGAACTCCGGCGATGTGAGCATTTGCCTTTAGTCCAAAAAACGCCGGTCAATGGGCACCATAAAACCGTCTAACGCCACGGTCATGCAGTCGCCGCCAATCATTTTTCCGTCATAAACCAAAATGTTTACAAAAACCTCCGCATCTTCTGCCCCGGGAAAATTTAATGCCCGAAAGGTGTAGCGTATTACGCCTTTTCCGCGGTATTTGTAAAGGTCGAAGCCACACATTCTCTGCAAGCGGTTGTAGCGGTTATAAACATCGTCAAACTCCTGGGGAATATAAACATTCTCCTGTGTTTCGCTGGTCGGGTCAACCTGCCAGCCGTAGCTTTCGGCGCACCGCACCCGGTCCTGTGTGGTGTTAAGTCCGCGGGTAGCTGCGTTTGTTATAAATTCCCCGGCGATGAGCCTTCCCCACAAAATCAGCACCAAGCCAACTAAAATTAAAAACAGAATATGTGTAAAATTTTCTTTTAAAAAGCTTTTCATGGCAAACTCCAATATTTCGTTTTGTATTATATATGATTTTTATTGAAAAGATATGTAAAGACTGATATAATAAAACTTGAAAATATACTTGCGCCTGCGGGCGCTGGTATTAAAGTAAGTTTATTGGGATATTTATCGTATCATTAAATGAAATGATTTGAAACCGGAGGGAAACAAAACGTTGTATATTAAACGCACGCAAAAGCTTACCAAAGCTTCACCCTGCGCCAGCCTCATCACCTCCCCGGAAAATATTTACTATTTTTCGGGCTTTACGGGGGGCGAGGGCGCGCTTTTTATTGATCAAAACCGCCGCCTTTTGTTTACCGACTCGCGCTATACGGTGCAGGCCCACGAGCAGGCGCCGGATTTTGAAATTATTGATCTTGCAGAAAAAAGCCTCTCTGCATTTTTAAAAGGAGAAAACCTTCAAACCATTGGTTTTGAAGATGATTTCGTGACCTTTCAAACCTATTTGGGGCTGGAAAAAATCGCAGATAAATCGGTTTGGCTGCCTATATCAGATAAAATATTAGAGATTCGAATGATTAAAGACGAAACAGAGCTTGCTGCAATTGCCTCTGCAGCAAAGCTTGCCGACAACGCGTTTTCCTATATTTTAACGCAAATTGCCCCGGGCAAAACAGAACGGGAAATTGCCCTTTTGCTGGAATTTCACATGAAGCAAAACGGCGCCGAGGGGCTTTCTTTTGAAACCATTGCGGCCTCCGGCGTGCGCAGCGCCATGCCCCACGGCACAGCCACGGATAAAGTAATTGAAAAAAACGACTTTTTCACCCTGGATTTTGGCTGTAAGTTTCAAGGTTATTGCAGCGACATGACCAGAACCGTGGTTGTGGGAAAGGCCAGCGACAAACAAAAACAAATTTATGAAACCGTGCTTTCGGCGCAGAAAGCCGCCCTGTCAGAGCTCTCTGCCGGTGCGATGGCCAACGTGGTGGACTCGGTTGCGCGAAACCTGATTAAAGACGCGGGGTTTGGTAAATATTTCGGTCACGGCTTAGGTCACAGCGTTGGGCTGAAAGTGCATGAAAAACCGTCCCTCTCGCCCAAGTGCAGCGATATTTTGCTGCCTGGCGAGCTGATGACGGTTGAACCCGGCATTTATATCGAAAACTTCGGCGGCGTGAGAATTGAAGATTTGGTGGTTATAAAAGAAGACGGTTATGAAAACCTGGTTGCATCGCCAAAAGAACTGATTGAACTTTAAGGGGGACTTTCACTTGCTGTCAAAAATAAACAGTATGGGGCTAAACGGAATTGACGGATATCTGGTAGGCGTTGAAACAGACATTGGCAACGGCCTGCCGGCCTTTGACGTGGTGGGTCTGCCCGATGCCGCTGTAAAAGAGTCCCGCGAGCGTGTGCGCGCCGCCATGAAGAACTGCGGACTAACCTATCCCACCCAGCGCATAACGGTGAACCTGGCCCCTGCCAACATAAAAAAGGCCGGACCCATTTACGATTTGCCCATCTGCATCGGGCTTTTGGCAAGCTCCCAGCAGCTAAACGCAGACCTCTCCAATTATGCGTTTGTGGGTGAAATTGCCCTTTCCGGCGAGCTTCGTCCAATTGTCGGCGCGCTTCCAATGGCAATTTGCGCTGCTGAAAACGGAATTAAAAATATCATTCTTCCCGCCCAAAACGCAGCCGAGGCGGCTGTCGTGAAAGATTTAAATGTCTTTGGCGCTGCTAATTTGCTGGATATAATAAAACACTTCATCACAGAAGAAAAGCTTAAAAAAACCGAAATTGACATTGATAAAATTTTTTCCCGTCAAACAGACTCTCTGCTTGATTTTGCAGATGTGAAAGGTCAGGAAAACGTAAAAACTGCCTTGGAAATTGCCGCTGCCGGCGGGCACAACTGTCTGCTCATCGGCTCCCCCGGTTCAGGGAAAACCATGCTGGCCCAGCGCCTGCCCTCTATCTTGCCGGCGCTTTCTCTTTATGAGGCGCTGGAGGTGACAAAAATTCACTCCATTGCAGGGCTTCTTCCGCAAAACGTTCCGCTGATTACCACGCGGCCTTTTAGAAGCCCACATCACACCATTTCTGCCAGCGGCCTTTCCGGCGGCGGGAGTATGCCCCGCCCCGGCGAAATCAGCCTGGCCCACAACGGCGTGCTGTTTTTGGACGAGCTGCCCGAGTTTAAAAAAGATGCATTAGAAGTGCTGCGCCAGCCTATGGAAGACGGCGTAGTGACCATATCAAGAGTAAACGCTACGCTAACCTATCCCAGCTCCTCCATGGTGGTAGCCGCCATGAACCCTTGTAAATGCGGTTACTTTGGCGACAGTACGCGAAAATGTACCTGTTCTGAACAGCAAATTCGGCAATATTTGGGCAAAATCAGCGGCCCTTTGCTGGACAGAATTGATTTACATATTGAAGTGCCCGCGGTAAAATACCGCGATTTAACAGACGGAAAACCTGTTGAACCTTCTGCCGAAATCAGAAAGCGCGTGGAGGCAGCAAGAAAAATTCAGGAAAACCGATTTCAGGGTGAAAAAAATGTGCACTGTAATGCCCAGATGACGCCAAAAATGGTGGAAGAATTTTGCCCGTTAGGAACGGAGGAATCGAAGCTGTTAAAAGATGCGTTCCATAACTTAGGACTCTCTGCCCGGGCGCATAATCGGATTTTGAAGGTGTCGCGGACGGTAGCAGACCTTAAGGGAAGTGAAAACATAAAAAGAGAGCACTTGGCTCAGGCAATTTTTTACAGAAGTTTAGACAGAAAATATTGGTAACAAAAAAACACAGCCCGGCACCAAAGCCGGGCTGTGTTTTTATCATTCTGTTTCATGAAAGTCCTTAAAATTCATTTCCAGCGCCACATTTTGCGCGCAAATCAGATCTAACACTGCAAAAACCGTTTTCTCCAGTTTTCCGGCCTCGCTGTAGTCTGCAGGGGCAATATAATCCACCCGACCCTGGTGCATAATGTCAATCGCTGTTTGTTTTTTATCGCTGTAAACCGCAATGGAGTGCCCGCCATTTACCTTTACCAGTTTCATGCAGGGAACGTCGGTAAACCCGTCGCCAATGTAAATCATGTTTTGAAATGGAATTCTGCGCTTGTTCTCCGGCGTAAATTTGTTCAGTCCCGTGTGGTCCGTCACGTCCAACACACCCTTGTTAATGCGGAACAAAAACTGGGTTTTGCTGGTATAGTTCACCGCCATAGCCGGCCAAACGGGAACATTTTGCTCGTCGTAAAAAAACTCCGCCGCATAAATTCCTTTAAACTGCTTTGCAATTGGCGTTCCTTCTATTATTTCTTTTAAACCTGAGGAGATGATATAGTGCTCCAAACACAGCCCCAGCCTTTGCGCATAAGCGTTCACGCGGTTGAACCAGGAAAGCACGCCGGGAAAAAGCTCCACCGTTTCGCCTAAGTTTTTAAATTCTTCCCGGTTTAGCAGCTTTTTTCCCCTGGCCTCGGTGAGCATCACATACATATACGCCAAAATTTGATCCATACTGTGCTCTTGGGTAAGCCGGTTACACTTCTTCCAGAACTCCTCTGCCGTCATGCCAATGCCAGGAATGAACGCATACTCCTGCATATCTTTCGTCGACAGCGTTTTATCAAAATCATACAGAATGGCCGCCACAGGTTTTGTTTTCATGCTAATCCTCCTCCAGCATGCTGCTCTCATGAAAGCCTTCGCTGTCTTCTGTCAATGTTTTAATTTCTTCCGGCAGAAAGCTTACGCTGATACTTTTGCCAAACAATGTCACCGTCCCGCTTTGGGGTGCGTCTTTGTCGGGGTTAAAGCTCCGCACCACAAGTTTGTCGTTATCCTCCTGCTTCTTCACCACGGTTGTATAAAGTGCATCGTTGTCACAGTTAAAAAAACCATCGCAAGATTTTAGCGTTCCGGCGTGGTTCGCCTCAAGCAACACCCTGGGCGGATTGTTAAACGCGGTTGCTTCCGCCGCAAGGTTTTTGGGCCGCTGTGTAAACACCCGCAGCCTGCCCTTCGTTTCGCCCTGTCCCATATAACGGTAATCCGCTTTTTCCAGCTCCCTTGTTCTCAAATCGCCGAAAATGCAGTTGCGCAAAAGCGTTAAGCCAATGCTGCTGCCGGAAAAATGATAGGCAAAAATGCTGTCCATTGCAACATAAAAGCCGCTATTTTCAGAAATTAAGGAAATGTGCTCGCCAACAGGCTTTTCAAATTCAGAGGCAGGCCGCGCCTCAAAGCCATATGGCGAAGATGCAAAACAACGCAAATGATTGCTTCTACCCTGAAGCTCCAATTTCAGCGCAAAGCCTTTTTCTTGCCATAACACACGATAGTCGCAGTCAATATGTTCATTATAAAGCGTGTAGTAAACCTCCGCCACGGAATGGCCAAACCGCCATGTAGTTTTCAGTTTTGTAAGGCATAGCCCGTCTTCTGTTACCTCTGCCGACTCAAGCGTAAGATATTGTTTTTTATCCTCATAAACCGTCTTATTAAAGCCCCAGGTGTCGCACTGGTCCTCTAAGGCATAGGGACGCAAAAAACATTCTGTCAGCAGCTGTCCGTTTTCATACAGTGCAGGTGCGCCGGAGGAAACATCTACACGGAAACGGCCGTGTTCGGCGCCGATAACAGGTTTTGGTATGATATGGCCGCATGGCTTGTTTGTTTTTTTCACGATAAAGGAGCGGTATCCCAACGCCGGAATTTTTGCTGTAAACGCAAAGCGGGAACGAAAGCCCGGCACAACCGATTTTTCGCGGATAATCTGGCACGGAATTTTTTCTCCCAGCTCGTCAATCAGTTCAATGCCGCCTTCATACCACGGAAATTCCCAGGCCCACTGCACCTCTGCCTCAATCGCGCCGCAAAATGCCGCACAGTTTAAATTCCAAACAACTAAATTCCATTCGTTGTCAGGATTTTTTCCCGGCATTTTTATGTTGTTCGTCATGGCCTGCAGGGCAAACGTCACAATTTCATTTGTGGTTTGCAGGCTTCTTCCGTGGAGGTTGCGGGCGTCGAAATAAGCATCTTCAATGCAGGCGCCGCCCAAGATGTCGTGAAACTGGTTAAACAAAATGTCCTGCCAGCTTTTCCGCAGCTTCTCTGCCGGATATTCCATTCCAACCAGTTTTTCAGCCAAAACAGACGCTTTTTCTGCGTTTAACGCTCCATACTCTGCCAACCGGTTGTTTTTCTTAATTTCCGTAAAATTTGAATAAGGCCCAATAAACGTTACCTGTATTTCACCCTTAATGCGGCCTAAATCCTTTCCTTTCTGACGGTCAAAATAGTCCTCCACCGTTCCAAAGCGAAACTGTACCTTGTCTTGATATGTAACACGATATTGCTCAATTTTCGAGATTGCTTCCTTTGTTGGCGCGCCGCCGTGGTCTGTTACACCGAACACCACCAAAAGGTCTTGCCCATCGGGATTCTCCGCCACTTTTTTCAGCGTGTCCTCCTCAAAATGCTCGGTGAAAATTTCGCCGCCGTCGCCGCCCACACGGTAAGCCAGCACGCTTTTTCCTGCGCCGCCCTCCCAAACAAAAAGAGGAGCGTCCAGTTCATACTGTGCCTGATTGGGACGCCAAAAACAATAAAACTCAATACCGCATCCTGCCAGGATTTGGGGAAGATTGGAGCAGTGGCCGAAGCTGTCGATATTAAACGCCGCGCGGGACATTTTACCGAATTTTTGCAGCAGATAGCGCTGACCGTAAAGGCCCTGCCGCACATAGCTTTCGCCGGAAGCGGCATTGGTATCGGCCTGAAGCCACCAGCCCTCAGCAAGGTCCCACCGGCCCTCGGCCACCCGCTGTTTTATCTCGCAAAATAGCGCCGGATTTGTCTTTTCAATTTGCTCTAGCACAGCCGGAGCTGAAAAAGAATAGCAAAAATCCGGCGTTTCCTCCATTCTTTGCAAGACCGAACGAAAGGTCGCCGTTATGGAGGACAGCGCTTCGTCCCACCTCCACAGCCACACCGGATCGTAATGGGTGTTCCCTATCATAAAAATGTCTTTCACGCTGCATGCCCCCTATATTTATTCTCCGATATACGAAAACCGTGTTATCTTTTCTCCGTCCTTCTCAACCATCTCATTCCACATGGCCGCCGGGCGCACCCATAAACCGCGGTCGCCGTACAGTGCGCGGTAAACAACCATTTCCTCCAGCGTTTCCGAATGGAGGCCAACGCCCAGCACCTCATATTCATTTCCTTTAAAATGACGGTATTTTCCCGGTTTTATCTCCATTTTACCACCACTCCTATTTATCTTTCAGCGTAACAACCGTCACGCCCATTTCTCCTTCACCATATCTTCCTGCCCGGTAGCTATCCACGCAGGGGTGCCGCCTTAAAAATTCGCCGATGCCCGCGCGCAGAACGCCCGTTCCCTTGCCGTGAATAATGGTTACCTCATGTAAGGAAGAGAGGTAGCAGTCGTCCAAAAACTTATCCACTTCTAAAATTGCCTCGTCCAGCGTGAGCCCGCGAACATCCTTTTCCATTGATACGCTGGCCTGCTTCGACGCCTTAAAGGTAGCAGAAATCGTCTTCCCCTGCGTCTTTTTGTCCTGAACCTGTTCTTTTCCGGAGGTTAAATCGCTTAAATTCGTTCTAATTTTCATAATGCCCGCCTGAACAAACAGCGCGCCTTTTTTGTCCGGCAAGGTTAAAACAGATGCGTCGGTGTCCAGCGACACAATGTGAACGGTTTCGCCCAGCTTCACCTTCTTCAAGGTTTTTACTCTGGGCCTGTCTTTTCCTGCGCCCTGTGTAATTTTTTCCGACTCCCGCCTTAAAGCATCCTTTGCTTTTTCCGCCTTTTCCATTGCCTCGCGGTAAGCGGTTGTGTTTTTCAGCTCCCGAAACTCCCGCAGCGCCTCTTGGGACTGTTTTTTCGCACTCTCCACAATCGCCATGGCGTCTGCGCGGGCCTGCTGCATGAGCTTTGCCTTTTTCTCCTCCAGCCTGTCTAATTCCCTGCGCATGTTTTCTTTAAAAATCCGCGCATCCCGGGAGGCGTTTTCCGCCAAACGCCTGTCTTCCTCCGCCCGTTTTCTGCTCTCCTCTAATCCCGCTATTACGTCTTCTAATTTAATATTGTCGTCAGTAATCCGCTTTTTTGCGTTTTCAATTACGGTTTCACTCAGGCCAAGCCGTTTGGAAATGGCAAAGGCGTTGCTTTTGCCAGGCACGCCAATCATCAGGCGATAGGTAGGCGAAAGAGTGGCAACATCAAACTCGCAGGATGCGTTTTCCACTCCCTGCGTGGATAAAGCATACATTTTAAGCTCGCTGTAGTGCGTTGTAGCGGCAATGCGCGCGCCGAAGTTTCTTAAATATTCAATAATGGAAACCGCCAGGGCCGCGCCTTCGGTGGGGTCTGTTCCCGCGCCCAGCTCATCTGCCAGCACAAGGGAATTTTGTGTGACCTCATTTAAAATGCCCACCAAATTCACAATGTGAGAGCTAAAGGTGGATAAATTCTGCTCAATGCTCTGTTCATCGCCAATGTCGGCGAATACGTTGTCGAACACCGCCATGGTGCTGCCGGAGGCGGCGCTGATGTGCAGGCCTGACTGGGCCATTAACGTAAACAGCCCCAATGTTTTAAGGGACACTGTTTTTCCGCCTGTGTTCGGGCCGGTAATAATCAGCGTGTCGTAAACGTCGCCTAACGATATGTCAATGGGCACCACGCGCGTTTTGTCCAAAAGCGGGTGCCGCCCGCTCTTTATCCGGATAACGCCCTGGTCGTTTAACTCTGGCTCCGCCGCGTTTTGAGAAAGGGACAGCCGCGCCTTGCAAAAGATAAAATCCAGCTCATAAACCGTGTTAAAATTGGCAAGAATTTGTTCTGCAAACTCTGACACAAAGGCGGACAGTTCATATAAAATCCGCTCAATTTCTTCCTTTTCCTTGCCCTTCAGTTCCGTAATTTCGTTGGTCATTTCCACCACGCTGGCAGGCTCAATAAACACCGTAGAGCCAGACGACGATGCGTCGTGAACAATGCCCTTAATTTCATTCTTATTTTCGGCTTTCACCGGAACCACATACCGTTCTCCCCGCATCGTGATAATAGGTTCCTGCAAAAACTTTTGAAACCGACCGGACGTAATGATAGAATTCAGCGTGTCGCGGATTTTTCCGGCCTGTGTTTTTAATTTTCTGCGAATAGCAAAAAGAGCGGGGCTGGCTCCGTCGGCCATTTCGTCCTCGCTGATAATTTTTTCGTTGATTTCGTTTTCAACCTGTTTTAAGTTTTCTAAGGCATCTGAAAGCGCGCGCAGGTTCGTTCCTTCGCTGGGCTTATCCTCCTCGATATATGCTTTCAGCCTGCGGGCCGTGGACATCGCCGTGCTTAAAGAAAGCAGTTCATGCATGGTCATGGCGCCGCCGCGCCCGGTGCGCATCACCGCGCCGCTCACGTCTGATACAGTAAAGCCCGGCGCGCTGCCCCGGCGCAGCAGCACTCCCGCCGCCTCAGTGGTTTCCTGCTGCATTCGCTTCACCCGGGCAAGGTCTGTTTCCGGGGCTAAATTTAAAATCCGCTCCTGCACCTTTTCGTTTTGTGTGTAGCCTTTCAGCATGTATAATATTTTATTAAATTCCAGTGTCTGAAATGTTTTTTGGTTCATTTTTTCTCCCATCTATTTCTAAATAAAGGGATCGTTTTCGTCATCTTCTAAATCGGGAAGTTCTTCATATTCAATAACCGGCTCTTCCTCGCCGTCATCGTAATATTCTAAATCCTCCTCTTGTGTTTCCTCGCTCTGGGCATTGCTTGAAAAGGAACCCAGCTTGTGGGGAATGTCTGCATTTTTCTCCTGCAGGCTCTTTTCAAATGTTTCCAGTTCGTCGGCCTTAATGGTAGACATAAACGTAATTCTGCACTTTTTGCCGTCTTCCACCAAATCCAGCGCAGTGTCAAAATCACCGAGCTTCATATACACATAGGCCGCGTCGTAATAGGCCTCCACAAAATAAGGCTTTTTTTCAATCAGCTCGTCTGCATATTTCTTCGCCTCGCTGAACCTGCCCATTTTAATGTAAAGCTGAACACAATTATCCAAAATAACAGGGTCTGACGAGTTATAGTCATATGCTTCCCTGTTGTAGCTTTCCGCTTTTCTTCTGTTGTTCTTTAGAAGATACAAATATCCCAAAGTCCCATAGGTAGTGGTGTTAACATAATTCACCGTAACTTCTTCCAACTCTTCAATTGCCTCGTCAATCCTGCCGGTTTTCAAAAGCAGCACCGCTAAGTCTGCCCGCAGCTTCAGCCGGAGTTCGGGTTTCAGCCTCTGAATTAAAAGATGGTTATAAATCTCCTCCGCTCGCTCAGTTTTTCCCTCGCGGAGCAGATAATAAGCATAGGCCTCCTGCTGGCCAATGGTCATGCCGCGCCGAAAGCCGCGCTCAAACCATTCGAGCGCCTTTTCAGGGTCTTTTGAATAGACCGCTTTCGCTCTGGTGGTGCAAAACTCAGAATACCATCTAAAATACCCGTATGCAATCACCGCCAATACCGCTCCAATTCCAATAAAAACATTGAACCGGAACGCCTGTACGATTAGATAAATTACAGCAATAAACAAAATTGCATTCCACATACCCGTTTGCCTGTTCCTTTCTAATTCAACACGCGGTAAAGTTCTGCCGCGCCGTCTTTTGTCGTATGCTCCGCCACCTTTAAAACTTCAAACTTCGAAATTTTTTCGCCGAACCGAAGCTCTAAAATGTCGCCCGCTTTCACGTCGTAAGACGCTTTTACGGAATTTCCGTTGACATATACACGGCCGCTGTCACACGCTTCATTCGCCAGCGTCCGCCGTTTTATAATTCTTGATACTTTTAAAAATTTGTCAATTCTCATATCGTTTCTCCACAATTATTTCGCAATAAATCCTACTTTTTTATAAACCTTGCGCAGCGTTTTGCTGGCAATATAGCTTGCGGCCTCGGCACCCTTTTTATACACCGACTCCACATACTCCTTATCGCCCTGAAGCCGGCAAAATTCTGCCTGAACAGGGGCCAACGTGTCTGCAACCGCTTCACCCACAGCCAGCTTAAACTCGCCGTAACCCTTGCCTTCAAAGTCCTTCTCAGCCTCTTCCACCGTCTTGTTTGTCACGGCGGAATAAATCGACAACAGGTTTGTCACGCCCGGCTTATCGGCAGCACTTTTAATTTCGCTGCCCGAATCGGTCACCGCACGTTTAAATTTTCTGATAATGGTGTCTTTGTCGTCTAAAAGCCGGATACAGCCGTTGGGATTGGGGTCAGATTTCGACATTTTATTTTCCGGCGACTGCAAACTCATAATCCGCTGCCCAACCTTTGGAATATATGCCTCGGGAATGGTAAAGGTGTCGCTGTAGTAATGGTTAAACCGGTTTGCAATATCCCTGGCGATTTCAACATGCTGCAGCTGGTCGTGGCCCACCGGCACCAAATCCGCCTGATAGACCAAAATATCCGCCGCCATTAAAACGGGGTAGGTAAACAGTCCCGCATTGATGTTATCAGCATGCTTTTTCGATTTTTCCTTAAACTGGGTCATGCGGGAAAGCTCGCCCATCTGCGCGTTACAGCCCAGAACCCATGCAAGTTCTGCGTGCGCGCTTACGTGGGACTGGATAAAAATCACCGATTTTTCCGGATCAATCCCCGCCGCCATATACTGCATTAAAACCTCCAGCGTTCTGCGCCGCAAATCCGCCGGGGTTTGCCGCACGGTGATGGAATGTAAATCCACAATACAGTAGATGCATTCATAGTCGTCCTGCAGCTTTGCCCAGTTTTTAATCGCCCCTATGTAGTTTCCCAGTGTCAAATCGCCTGACGGCTGAACGCCTGAAAAAATTCTTTTTTTTGCGTTTTCCATGTTTCATTCCATACCTTTCTGCCCGAAATTTTAAAATAACACCCGGCCGGGCCCGCCCAGATGCATTATAATAAGCTATTCAATCAGATCCCGTACCCGCAGACGCGCGCCTGCGTCTTCTGCAATTTTCCTGCAGGCCTCAATGTCTTCCGGGGGCAAAACGTCAACCACGCTCATAACCACCTCGGGAACAACTTTTTTACATGCTTTTGCAAAATCAATTAACCCCTGAAAGCTTTCTTTTCCATAAATGCTCTTACACAGTTCGTCATATTCCTCTGCGTTTTTTGCATTTAAACTGATCGACACAACATCAATCAGTCCATGAAAACGCGGCGCAACATTTTCGCCGTAGAACAGGTTTGCCTGCCCGTTGGTGTTAATGCGGATTTTTGAGTCAAAATTTTCTTTTATGAATTTTGCACAGGCAAGAACCGCATCTAAACGCATGGTAGGCTCTCCGTAACCGCAGAACACCACCTCATCATACTTTTGGGGATTAAACCGTTTTATGTCTTCTATCATTTCTTCCACCGTTGGCTCTTTTTCCAGCCAAAGGTTCACATCGCCGATGCCGCAGTCCTTATCGCGGACGCAGAACGAACACCGGTTTGTGCAGCGGTTTGTCACGTTTATATAAAGTGTGTTTTCAAGCACATAGCATATCGTCAAATAAATCACCTGATACCATAAAATTTTTTGCCGTTCTCCAAAGTTACCTTTGCCAGTTCCTCTGCGCAAATTCCTTTCAGCTCGGCGATTTTAGCGCAGGTGAACTTTACATTGGCCGAATTGTTCCGCTCTCCCCTGTGGGGTTCAGGCGTCAAATACGGGCTGTCGGTTTCAATGAACAGGCGGTCCGCCGGCACCATTTTTGCAACCTCTTTCACCTTCGGCGCATTTTTAAATGTCACCTGCCCGGCAATGGAGATGTAAAAGCCCAAATCCAGCAAAATTTTTGCCATTTCACAGCTTCCGGAAAAGCAGTGCATTACGCCGTTATAATATCCCACTTTTTTCAGCAGTTCCAGCGTATCTTGATGTGCGTCCCGGTCGTGGACAATAAACGGCATGTTTAAAGCCTGCGCCAGGTGCAGCTGTTTTTCAAACCAAAGCTTTTGCACATCTCTGCCTGGCTCGTCATAGTGGTAGTCCAAACCGATTTCGCCAATGGCAACCACTTTTTCATGCTTTGCCATGTCCGCCAGGGTTTCTAAATCTTCGTCCTGCATTTCGCCCACCTCGTTTGGGTGAACGCCCACCGCGGCATAAATAAAATCATACTGCTCGGCAAGAGCAATGCTGTTTTTTGAAGACGTAAGGTCAGCCCCCACGTTCACCGCCAGGGAAACGCCTTCCTTTTTTAAGTTTTCTATCACAAGTTCGCGGTCTGGATCGAACTTTTCGTCGTCCAAATGTGTATGCGTATCAAAATACATGGTTTACAATTCCTCCGGAGTGTATCCTTCATCCTCTGCCAAGTCTTCGCCTGCGGCGGCCGCCACAGCCAGTCTGTCGCACCGCTCGTTTTCCGGGTGCCCAGCATGGCCCTTCACCCAATGAAACTCCACATTGTGTTCGTCTAACAAAACCAAAAGGCGTTCCCACAGATCCACATTCACGGCCGGGTCCTTCTTGTTCCGCATCCAGCCGTTTGCTTCCCACTTGTAAACCCAGCCCTTTGTAATTGCGTCAATCACATATTTGCTGTCGCTGAAAACGCTTACGTTACAGGTTTCGTTTAACGCTTCCAGGCCTTTAATCACCGCCAAAATTTCCATGCGGTTGTTGGTGGTGAGCAAAAACCCTTCCGACAATTCTTTCGCGTGGCCTTTATATTTTAGAACAACGCCATAACCGCCGGGGCCGGGATTTCCACTGCACGCGCCGTCTGTAAACAGCTCAATTGTCTTAAGTCCCGATTCAAACATTGGTTTCTCCCAAATTTTCTGTAATAATGTTCACTAATTTCTGTAAAACTGCGTCAACGTCCCCTACCGCAACAAAGGCTGCTGCGTTTTTGTGTCCGCCGCCGCCAAACATGCTGGCCGCGCGGGACACGTCTAAAACGTCTTTCCCGCGGAGGGAAACGCGTTTTGAGGTTTCGTCCTTATCCTTTACCAAAATTGCCACCTCAACGCCAACCACACTCAGCGCAATGTTGGGCAGCTCCTCAACGTCGTCATATTTTAAACCGTATGTACCAATAAAATCCTCCGGGCATTTGAGCATTGCCACTCTGCCGCCGGCAAAAAATTCAATTCGTTCCGCCGCCTTGCCCATGAAAATCAGTTTTTCATATTTTACCGTATCGTAAAGAATTTCTGTAATTTTCCTGTGGTTAATGCCGCGGGACAAAAGCGCCGCGGCGGTTTCAAAGGTCTCTGGAGTGACATTGGAGTATTTAAAATGCCCCGTGTCTGTGGAAAGCCCTGTATACATAGCTTCACAGGCAGCAACCGGAATATCCTCCGTTAGGCGGCACGCAAGCTTATACACAATCTGTGCCGTGGCGGCACTTGCAACTTCCTTGTGACACCAGTTGCCAAAACTGTCGCCGGAATAGTGGTGGTCTACACTTAAAATACAGGGAACCGCCCGGCAGGTATCGGCTAAGGTTCCCATACGTTCAAACGTAGCGCAGTCCAGCACCAGGGCGGTGTCCGCATCGCTTTTTGTGCTTTCCCCGCCAATAACATATTCGCTGCCAAGGTAGGAAAACCGCGCAGGCAATTCCTTTTCCAGATAAATGACCGCTTCTTTTCCGATTGATTCTAACACATACTTCATTGCGAAAGAAGATCCCAGCGCATCTCCGTCAGGGTTTAAATGTGTAAAGATTGCAACCTTTTTTGATTTGTTCAGTTTTTCAACTATCTTCCCCAGCATTCGTTTTTGCCTCCTTGTGAAGAAGTTCATTGATTCTGGCGCCATGCTCAATGGAGTTGTCGTCTTTGTAAATAATTTCAGGGGTGTACCGCAAATTCAAGCGGTGTCCAAGCTCCCTGCGGACAAAACCTGCTGAGTTTTTCAGCGCTTTCAGCGCTTCCTTCTTTTCTTCTGCGCTGCCGAAAATGCTTACATATACTGTGGCATAGCGAAGGTCGGGCGTAACGGAAACCGACACGACACTTGTCATCATCGGCACGCGGGGGTCTTTTAAATCCCGCAGAACATCTGAAAGTTCACGGCGCACTTCCTCATTAATTCTGTTGATACGGTTTGCTGCCATACAAGTTACTCCTTTGTAAATAGAATAGGGTTTCTATCTATTATCTCTCAACTTCCACCATATTAAACCCTTCAACGACATCTCCTTCTTTAATATCGTTGAATTTTTCGATAGAAAGGCCGCACTCATAGCCCGAAGCCACTTCTTTCACATCGTCTTTAAACCGCTTTAAGGAGGCAAGCTCACCCTCATGGACAACAATACCGTCGCGCACCAGACGCACCTGGGTGTTTCTGGTAATGGTTCCATCTGTCACATAGCAGCCGGCAATGGTACCCACGCCGGACACTTTAAACGTCTGGCGGATTTCCGCATGGCCTGTAACCTGCTCGCGGAAGGTGGGCTCAAGCATACCCTTCATGGCGGCTTCGATTTCTTCAATTGCCGTGTAAATAACGCGGTAAAGCCTGATGTCAACGCCCTGGCTTTCGGCAGATGCCGCCGCGCCCATATCGGGCCGCACATTAAAGCCAACAATAATGGCGTTTGACGCATAGGCCAGCATCACGTCGGATTCGCGGATAGCACCGACGCCGCTGTGAATTACGTTTACACGCACTTCCTCGTTGGAAAGCTTTTCTAACGACTGTTTCACCGCCTCAACCGAACCGTTTACGTCGGCTTTAATGACAATGTTTAAATCTTTTATCTGGCCTTCTTTTACTTTATCAAAGAAATCGTCCAGCGTTACCACATTGTGGCTGCCGATACGTTCCTCTTTCGCTTTTTGTTTTCTCTTCTCTACAACATTTTTGGCCATGCGCTCGTCATCAACTACATAGAACTCATCGCCGCCCTCCGGCACCTCATCAAGGCCTAAAATCTCAACCGGAACAGACGGGCCTGCTTTTTTAATTTTCTTCCCCTTGTCGTCAAGCATTGCACGAATATGGCCAAACGCTGTGCCCGCCACAACGGTGTCACCGATTTTCAGCGTTCCGTTTTGTACCAATACAGACGCAACCGGGCCGCGGCCTTTGTCAAGCTTCGCTTCAATCACCGTACCCTTGGCCTTTCTGTTGGGATTTGCCTTTAAGTCACGCATGTCAGCAACTAAGAGAACCATTTCCAAAAGGTCTTCAATGTTCATTCTCTTTTTCGCAGAAATCTCCACGCAAATGGTGTCGCCGCCCCAATCTTCGGGAATAAGGCCGTGTTCCGTCAGCTCCTGTTTTATCCGGTCGGGGTTTGCGCCTTCTTTATCAATTTTATTAATGGCTACAACAATGCCCACATTGGCGGCCTTGGCGTGATTAATAGCCTCAACGGTTTGGGGCATAATGCCGTCGTCCGCTGCAACAACCAAAATTGCAATGTCCGTCACCTGGGCACCTCTGGCGCGCATGGCAGTAAACGCCTCGTGTCCGGGCGTATCCAAAAACGTAATTTTTCTTTCGTTTACCCGCACGCGGTAAGCACCAATGTGCTGCGTAATACCGCCGGCCTCTGTTTCAATCACATTTGTGCTTCTGATGGCGTCTAAAAGTGAGGTTTTACCGTGGTCAACGTGGCCCATAACAACCACTACGGGAGAACGGTCTTCCAACTGTTCGGGGGCGTCTTCAAAGTCGTTAAACAAAATGTCTTCGTCGGTTAAAATAATTTCTCTTTCCACAATCGCACCAAAATCTTCAGCAATTAAAGAGGCGGTGTCAAAGTCAACCGACTGGCTGATAGAGGCCATAACACCCAGCATCATCAGTTTTTTAATCACCTCAGTTGCAGGAACCTCCAAACGCTCCGAAAGCTCTCCTACGGCAATTTCGTCAGGAATCTTAACTGTAATGGGACCCTTGTTCACCTTTTCTTCTTTTTGTGCTTTTGCCTTGTTTTTCATCTGATTATTGTCGCGGAATTTGCTGCCCTTTTTCAGCTTTTGCTTTTTCACGCTGTCGTCAGACACATTCGTCGGAACCAATTCTTCGATGACTTCGTCGTCAATTTTGTTCAGTTCAACGACGGTTTGACGCGTGTCAACATGGCGAACCTTTCTTCCGATTGGCTCGTCAGCCGCTGGAGTACTTTCCTGGGCCGGATTGGGGTTGGATTCCGCCGCCTGTTTGTCCTTTTTGCCTTTTTTCGCCGGTTTTGGTGCTTCCGGTTGTTTTCCAAACACGGGAACGGGAACCTTTTTGTCGTAGGCCTGTGTCAGCCGTTCAAACAAAACATCAAGCTCCTCCTGCTCCAACGCGCTCATATGGTTTCTGGTCGGAAAACCAAATCCTGCCATAAGGCCGATGATCTCTTTCGAGTTTGAATCCAGCTCCTTTGCCAGTTCATGTACTCTCACTTTCGTCATAAACGCCACCTCCGAAATTTCTATCCTTCAAGCCGGCAATCCGCCGGCATCTTACACAAATATCCAAAAATTTATTTAAATTTGTTCCAATATTTTTAAAAGTCCATTTGAAAAGCCCTCGTCCGTCAGGCAGATTACACTTTTGTTCTGGGCCCCGGTAAAGTGCCCCAGCTCTGCTTTGCTACCAAACACCACGGCCTTGCAGCCAAACACATCACATGCCCTACTGATCCGCGCCTTAGCTTTTTCCGACGTATCGGCGGCAATCACCGTCAGGTGCGCCTTTCCCTCTTTTAAGGCTTTCATTGTCAAATATTCGCCCGCTTTCACCTTTCCGGCCTTTTGGGCAAGGCTGATAAAATTTAATCCTTTATTCATTTACGCCTTCCCCTCCCGAGCGTCTGCCAGCGCCGCATAAACGCCTTCCGGTACTTTTTGCCGAAACGCCCTGTCCAGAGGCCGTTTTTTTAACAAAGCCGGATCGTTTAAACACGCGGGGCAGATATAAGCGCCCCTGCCCTCTTTTTTATGCGTGCTGTCCACAAAAAAGCCCTCTTTTGTTTTCACAATCCTGCAATAGTTTTGTTTTTCGTCTTTCCTGCGGCAGCAAATACATTCTCTTATGGGTATGTGCTTCCCCATATGCTATTCCTCCGGCTTAATGTCAATTTTCCAGCCTGTCAGCTTTGCGGCCAATCTAGCGTTTTGCCCTTCCTTGCCAATGGCCAGGGATAACTGTCCGCTGGGAACTAACACTTTAGCGCTGTGCTCTTCTTCGTTCACTTCACAGCTCACCACGTCAGATGGGCTTAAAGCCGCCGAGATAAACTGCGCCGGGTCTTCGCTGAATTTAATAATGTCAATTTTCTCGCCGCCCAGCTCGTCACAGATTACCTGCACCCGGGAGCCGCGCGGGCCAACGCACGCGCCGACAGCGTCTACATTTTCGTCCTGGGAATAAACTGAGATTTTAGACCGCGAACCGGCTTCCCTTGAAATGGACTTTATTTCAACAACGCCGCCACCGCATTCGGGCACTTCCTGTTCAAACAACTTTTTCACAAGCCCCGGATGGGTTCTGGACAAAATAATCTGCGGGTTGTTTCCAGCCAGCTTCACTTCGGCAACATAAAACTTCATTCTTGTTCCGGGTGTGTAATGCTCGCCGGCAATCTGCTCATTGCCTGGCAAAATTGCCTCTGTGTCGCCGCCAATTTGCACCGAAATATATTTTCCTTCATTTTTCGTAATCAGGCCTGTCACCATAGAGTTTTCCCTGTCACGGTAAATTGTAAACACCTTGTCGCGCTCTGCTTCTTTAATTCTCTGCACAACCACCTGTTTTGCCGTCTGCGCCGCAATCCGGCCAAAGGATTTTGGCGTAACCTCAAAATTAACAATGTCGCCAATGCTGTATCCTCCGTGCAATGCTGCCGCTTCCTCCACAGAAACCTCTAAATTGGGGTCTTCCACTGTTTCGGACACGGTTTTCTGCTGATACACCTTAATTTCACCGGTTTCTTTGTCTATGTTCACAACAACGTTCTGCGCGTGTCCATAATTCTTTTTATACGCGGTAATCAGCGCAAACTCGATGGTTTCCAGCAAAGAGTCCTTGCTGATATTCTTATCCTCCGCAATCTCTGCGAGCGCGGTCATAAATTCCTGATTCATTTTTTCTAATTCCTCCAAACAGTTTAAAACTCAATGCTAAGCCTGATTGATGATATTTTATCCAAAGGAAGCGTTTTTGCTTCGCCGTCTATTTGAAATGTGACTGTTTTCCCGTCAAAACCATTCAGCGCTGCGGTAAATTCCTTCGTCCCGTCCACAGGCGCAAACAGTTTCACGTCGACATTTTTACCCATGCATTTTTCAAAGTGCGTTTTATATTTAATCGCACGGTCAAGCCCCGCGGAAGACACCTCTAAAAGATAGGCCTGGGGAATGGGGTCTTTTTCATCCAGCACCGCCTCCAATGCGCGGCTTACAGTTTCACAGTCGTCTAAGCAAATGCCGCCAGCCTTGTCGAGATAAACCCGCAGCACGTGATTCGGCCCCTCTTTTTGAAACTCAATGTCCCAAATTTCTACGTCTGCTTCTGCCGCAATGGGCTCCAAATATTTTAACACCTGCGATTCAATTTTATTAAAAGCCAATTTTAACTTTCACCTCTTTTGCGTCCGTCAAACCGGACTGAAACAAAATATACGGATACAATACGAAAGAGTGGGAACATACGCCCACTCTTTCTAACCACAATATCCACATATACATTATAACAAATGCAGTCTTAAAATGCAAGTACTTTTCTTAACATTTTTTCCTAAAACTTAAATAATATGTAACTTGACGTTCCTTCGTACAGCTTACGATACAAATGTACGAAAACATTGCGGTTTTTGCCCGATTATTGTTTGTGCTTTGCGAAACATTCGCTGCAGTAAACCGGACGGTCTTCTTTTGGCTCAAAAGGCACCTGTGCCTCCGCGCCGCAATCAGCACAAATAGCAGTATGCATTTCTCTGTTCTGTCTGATGCTGTTCTTTCTTGCAACTCTGCAATCTTTGCAGCGGCTGGGTTCGTTTTCAAAACCCTTTTCAGCGTAAAATTCCTGTTCGCCTGCTGTGAATACGAATTCAGCACCGCAATCCTTGCATACTAATGTTTTGTCTTCGTACATGGAAAATCCCTCACTTTGAAAAATAAAATTATTTATTGCAGCAAAATTGCTTACAATCGTTTTTTTAACCCTTATTCTCCGGCAATATATTTTTCTATTTTTTTCTTAATGCGCGTCAGCGCGTTGTCTACAGCTTTTGGCTCTTTGTTTAAATACGCTGCAATCTCTTTATACGATACGCCGCTCAAATAAAAGCCCAGGACTTTATTTTCAAAGTCGCTTAACAGCTTGCTGATTTCAAACTCCATGCCTCGGGCATTTTCTTTCTCAATCATAATGCTTTCCGGATTGATATTCTGTGAATCGATAAATCTGTCATAAACATTGTCTTCCACGGTGCCGTTGTCTGTCCCGTGGATAGATATGTAATGATTCAGCGGATTGTTTTTTTTGCGCGTGGAGGTCTTAACTGCCGTAATCATTTGCCGGACAATACAAACCTCGGCAAATGTTTTAAAGTTTGCACGTTTTCCGCCGTCAAACGATTTAACCGCCTTATAAAGGCCAATCAGCCCCTCCTGAATCAGGTCTTCCCGTTCTGCGCCCGCCAAAAAATATGGGCCGGAACGTTTTTTCACAAATTCTGTGTATTTACTGACAATATGCTCCATTGCGCTGGTGTCTCCCGCCTGTGCAAGCGACACAACCTGTTCATCTGAAAATTCTTTAAATTCTACATTCTTTGCCAAAGTTTTTCTCAATCCCATCATTTCAGACAGTAAACACACTTTACATATACATAATGTAATTATATTCCAATATACAATTTTAGTCAAGATATTTTTTTAAATTCCAAAAAACTTTAGTTAAAATCACCATTACAGGGCTTGTAATTTGTCTAATATGCACAGAAAATAGTCCGGCAACGCGCTGGTAAATTCAACATATTTACCTGTCGCAGGATGAATGAATCCCAATTTTTGTGCATGAAGCAGCTGGCCGCAAAGCCCTGCGGATTTGGCGATCCGGTCTTCTTTTAAACCATAAACAGGGTCGCCGACAATATGCTTGCCGATGCTTTTTAAGTGCACGCGGATTTGGTGTGTGCGCCCCGTTTCCAACCGGCACCCCAACAGCGTATAGCCTTGGTAGCGCTGTTTTACAGAAAAGTGCGTCACAGCGTCCCGGCCGTCCTTTAAAACGGATGCGCCGGCAATCATGCGCTTTCTGTCTTTCGTGTCCCGGCCAATGGGCTTGTCCACCGTAAGCTCGTCCCAGTTTGTGCCGCCATGAATCAGACAGATATACTCCCGCGTCACGGTGTGGGCCTTAATCTGCTCCGCCAAAGAAAGGTGCGCTGCATTTGTTTTGGCCACCACCAAAATGCCGCTGGTGTCCTTGTCTATTCTGTGCACAATGCCGGGCCGAATCACGCCGTTCATGGCAGACAGATTCCCTTTCGTGTGGAACATCAGCGCGTTTACCAGCGTACCGTCAAAATTTCCTGCCGCCGGATGCACTACCATGCCCTGAGGCTTGTTCACCACAATGATGTCTTCGTCCTCATAAACAATATCCAGCGGAATATTTTGCGGTTCGGCATTTACAACACGAGGCTCGGGCATTTCTACCCGGACCTCGTCTGATTCCTTTATTTTATAGTTTTTCGCGGCAATTTTTTCGTTTACCGCAACACAGCCGTTCTCCAACAGCTTTTGCGCCGCCGAGCGTGTAAAGCCTGCGCGTTCTGACAAAAACACGTCGAGCCGCTTTCCGCAGTCCACCGCCTCAGCCTTTATTCTGTCCATCGGCCTGCTCCTTTTTGTCACTGAAAAATATCACATATACGGCAAAAATAACCGCGCCGATTGTCACAAAACAGTCTGCAATGTTAAAAATCGGAAAGTGAATCAGCCGGAAATCAAAAAAGTCAATCACATAGCCCAGCCTCACCCGGTCAATCAGGTTTCCAACCGCGCCGCCAACCATAAAGGTCAGCGCTGTCATCAAAAGTGCGTTTTTCGGACGCTTCACCGCCACATATACAACTGCAGCGGCAATTACCAAAAAGGTCAGCACCGACAAAATCCAGGTATAGTCAGCAAAAATACCAAAACCAGCTCCCGGGTTTTCACAATAGGTCAAGTGAAACACGTTATTAATGAGCGGAACAGTGCCGGTTTGCATTAACTTTTCCGTCGCAACGGCTTTTATAATCTGGTCAAAGGCCGTGATGAGTATTACTCCTGCAAAAAAGGGTATGAGCAACGGATTAGTCCTCCTTCAAAACGCTCGCGCACCGTGCGCAAAGAGTTGGATGGTCGTGGAACTGTCCAACGGTTTTGCTGAACATCCAGCACCGTTCGCATTTTTCGCCTTCCGCCTGGGTGACACGCACCTGAATTCCTGTTTCTCCTGTGTGCGTACCGCCGTTTGCTTCGCTGACCGGTTTCACCGATACATCGGACACGATGAAGTAAGTTACCAAGTCGTCTTTCATACCGGACAAAAGGTCGTAAAGTGCGCCGTCTGCAAAAATTTCCACGTCTGCGCCCAGCGAATGGCCGATTACTTTTGCCGCTCTTGCATTTTCTAAAGCTTTGGAAACGTCTGCTTTTACTGCAAGAATTTGATCCCACTTTGCTTCAAACGCCTCGTCATAAAGCTCCGGCGTTGGTTTTGGCATATCGTTTAATAAGACAAATTCCTGATTCTCTTTGTCGGTATGCGGCATAAACGACCAAATTTCCTCAGCAGTGTAAGCCAGCACAGGCGCTAACAGCTTAACTAACGCATCTAAAATCTTATACATTGTCGTCTGTGCCGCACGGCGTGCTGGGCTGTTTGCTTTCTGCGTGTAAAGTCTGTCTTTAATGACGTCTAAATAGAAATTGCTCATGTCCACAATGCAGAAATTATGAATTGCGTGCTGCACAATGTGGAACTCATAGGCTCTGTAAGCTGCCAGCACTTTTTCCGTCAGCTTGGAAAGACGAATCAGCGCCCATTTGTCAATTTCCTGTAAATCGGAAAATTCCATCATATCTGTGTTGGGGTTAAAATCGTGGATATTTCCCAGAATATATCTTGCCGTATTTCTGATTTTACGGTAGGACTCAGACAGCTGTTTTAAAATGCCGTCAGAAATGCGCATGTCGGTTTTATAGTCCGCCGAAACAACCCACAGCCTTAATAAATCAGCGCCGTATTTTTCGATAATGTCCTGGGGGCTGATGCCGTTGCCTTTTGATTTTGACATTTTGTCGCCGCTGTCGTCCACAATCATGCCGTGGGTAATAACCGTTTTATAAGGCGCAACGCCTCTTGCGGCAATGGATGTTAAAAGTGACGACTGGAACCAGCCGCGGTATTGGTCGTTGCCCTCTAAGTAGAGGTCTGCCGGGAACCGAAGGCCGGGCTTCACATCTAATACACCTGCATGGCTGGAGCCGGAATCGAACCATACGTCCATAATGTCTTGCTCTTTGGTAAACTCCGTGCACCCGCAAGCTGGGCACTTTGTACCCTCAGGTAAAATATCTTTCGCGTCGGTTTCATACCAGGCGGTGGAACCCTTTTCGCGGAACAAATTTGCCACTGCCTGAATGGATTCTTCCGTAATCAGTTCTTTTCCACATTCCTTACAGTAGAAAATCGGAATTGGAACGCCCCACGTCCGCTGTCGTGAAATGCACCAGTCTGTTCTGTCCAGCACCATTCCCGTAATGCGGTCTTCGCCCCATTTGGGAATCCACTGCACCTTTTTAATTGCCTCAACTGCGTCATCTTTAATGTCGTCAACCGAAGCGAACCACTGCTCTGTTGCGCGGAACACGATGGGCTGGTGACATCTCCAGCAATGGGGATATTGGTGAATGATTTCTTCTATTGCATAAAGCGCGTTTATCTCTTTTAACTTCTCAATGATTTTTGCATTGGATTTTTCGTAGTATAAGCCCTTAAACTCGCCTGCAAGCTCGTTTAAATAGCCCTTTCCGTCCACCGGGACGATGATGGGAATATCCTTATAGTTTCTGCAGGCAACATAGTCCTCCGCGCCGTGGCCGGGAGCTGTATGAACGCAGCCGGTGCCGGCATCCAATGTCACATGGTCGCCGTTAATCACTAACGATTCCCTGTCTAAAAACGGGTGCGCACAGCGGATAAGCTCTAATTCCTTGCCGGTGTAGACTGCAACCTCCTCATACTTGGTTATGGAACCTGCCTGCATAACAGTATCAACAAGCTCCTTGGCAATTACATAATATTCGCCATTTGCTTTTACTAAGCTATATGAAAAGTCTGGGTTTAAGGCAATTGCCACGTTGCCCGGCAAGGTCCAGGTTGTGGTGGTCCAAATCACAAAATAAATGTCGTTTTTATCAATTCCGGTGTTTTGGAACACACCATTGTCATCGGTTACACGAAATTTTACATAAATGGAGTTTGTTTTGTCCTCCTGATATTCGATTTCCGCTTCCGCCAGAGCTGTTTCACAGTCTGTGCACCAATAAATTGGCTTTAAGCCTTTATAGATATAGCCGCGTTTGGCCATTTCTCCAAAAATTTCAATCTGTTTTGCTTCAAATTTGGGGTCTAAGGTGATATAAGAATTGTCCCAGTCGCCCAAAGCGCCCAAACGCTTAATTTGGGTTTTCTGGTTTTCAACCTGTTTTAAGGCAAAGTCACGGCAAATGTCACGGAATTTCACAACACCGGCCTCGTGCCGGTTCACGCCGAGCATTTTAATAACCTGCCGTTCAATGGGCAGGCCGTGGGTGTCCCAGCCGTGAATGTAAGGCGCTTTATAGCCGTCCATGTTTTTAAACCTGGTAATAACGTCTTTCAGCGTTTTATTTAAAGCGTGACCCATATGCATGTCGCCGTTGGCATAAGGAGGGCCGTCGTGCAAAATGAAAAGCGGTTTCCCCTCGTTGCTGTCCATCAGCTTTTCATACATGTCCTCATCCTGCCACTTTTTTAATGTCTCCGGCTCCCGCTGCGGCAGATTGGCACGCATGGGAAAGTCCGTCTGCGGCAAGTTCAGCGTCTTGCCGTAATCCTCTGCCATAATATCTCTCCTAACTGTTTATGTTAAATAGTGTATATCAAAAGAATGAAATAAATTACTGCTCTGTTACTTTTTTTGTTTCTTCTTGATTTTGCTCATGTTTAACCTTTTCAATGCGTTTTGTATGTTCCTTTTCCTCTGGAAGTTCGTCGAGCATTTGAACAAACGTGTTTAACACCGTCCGAAGCTTAGCACGAAGCAAGCTGGAACGGCCCTCAATTTCGGCGCACTCGCGGTTTAACGCCTGAATACGCCCGTCCATATCGTTTAAAAGCTCCTGTGCGCGAACCTTTGCGTCTTTCACAATATTGTCCGCCTGCTCGTGGGCATTGCGAATAATCTCGTCGCTGGTTCTCTGGGCTGAAATGATTGCGCTGCGCATGGTTTCTTCCATGCCCTTATAGTTTTCAACCGCATCGTTTAAAATTGCGTTTTTGTCTTTTAAGCTGGCGTTTTCGCGGTAAATTCTCCCATAGTCTTTCACCAGTTCACCCAAAAATGCCTCAACTTCCTCCATGTCATAGCCACGAAAGCTCTTTTTAAACTCTTTGTTTTCCAAATCCACAGGCGTAATCATAAGCTTTCAAAACCTTTCTGCCCACAAAATTTTAAAATTGCTTACCGCGGGCGGATAAACGTTAAATATATTTTTTCAGTTCCACAGCCAGCCTGCCCTTTTTCGTTTCGCCACAGATGTTCTCCAGCACGAATCTACCGTGATGGCGAACAGAAATCACGTCGCCTACGCAAAGCTTTTTCGACGTGTCCGCAGTCTGCACAAAATTCACACTGACGTTTCCGCCCAGAATACTGTCCTGAGCCTCGCTGCGCGAAAGGTTTGCCGCAGCGCCGACAACCGCGTCGAGCCTGGCTGATGCAACGACGCATCTTACTATCTGAAACGCGTGCTCCAGCGAAAGGGAAACCTCCTCCGGGCAGAGGGAAACCTCAACTTTTTTCCGGCCCACGGTTTTTAAGTGGTAAAGCAAAAAATCGCGCACCTGGCTGTCGCTCATAATAACCGCCTTGTCCCCGTCAACAAAAATATCTCCTGTCATTTCGCGTTTTATCCCCAGCCCTAAAACCGAGCCTAAAATGTCCCGGTGGGAAAGCCCTGAAACCCCAGTAAGCAAAATGGGGCTGATAGGGAACGCGCGCTCGTCGGGTTCTAAAAAATCGGGGAAAAATCCAATCTGTACCCGCTCGCAGTCCGACGCGCCGCCAAACGCTAAAATATGAATAAATGGCGACGGTTTAAAACGTAACTTGAATACAGCCAGATCATGAGGGCTTACAAAACGAGAAAAACGAACACTCTTGTACTTCAGTACAGACTGCTCGAAATCCTCACACCGTTTTAGCCACTCATTATCCGCTGTAACTGTGTTTTCGTTCTTCACTTTAATTTACGAAAGGAAACCCTTTGATGTTGTCCTGATAATTCCCCGTCACTTCCACGTTAGCAGGCGTAATCAGGAAAATTCTGTTGGATACGTTTTGAATCCGTCCGGCAACGCCGTAAACAGCGCCGGATAAAAAGTCAACCACTCTGCGGGTTGTGTCGTTGTCCAGCTTTTCCAAGTTGGCAACAACGGGCTTTTTGTTTTTGAGATGGTCTGCCGCGTCTTTCGCGTCGTCAAAATTCTGGAACTGGATGACTACGACTCTGGAAGGCGCGCCGCCGGAAATGGAAGACACCTTTGCCTTTCTGCCCAAAGGCATAGCAGGCTCAACTGCTTCATCCATATCTGTTTCCGTGTCGAAAAATTCTTCGTCGTCCTCCTCCGCAATTCCTATCCACTTCAGCATTTTGTTCATTGCACTCATAAAACATCCTCCTATGTAACTATTTTCTGGTTTTCTGCGTTTGTTGTATATATTCTAAGTGGTGTAAACGAAGTTATTGAAACAGCGCACTGCCAATGCGCACTATGGTGGCTCCCTCTAAAATGGCTTCGCGGAAGTCGCCGCTCATGCCCATAGACAATTGCCCCATATTTATATTATCGTATTTTTTGCCCCGTATGTCAACAGATAATTTATGTAAACCGTAAAAAAACTTTCTGCAGTCGTCGGGATGGTCGGTTTTCGGCGCCATGGTCATCAGTCCGCAAACCTGAATATTTTTCAGCTGCGAAAGGCTTTCCATGAGCGGGAATGCGTCCTCCGGCTGAATGCCGAACTTGCTTTCCTCCCCGGAAACGTTCACCTGAACTAAAATATTGGCTGTTCTGCCTGCCATCTGAAAACGACGGTCAATTTCTTCTGCCAGCTTTAAGCTGTCTACCGAATGAATCATGGAAACCTTGTCGGCTATGTATTTCACTTTGTTGGTCTGCAAATGCCCAATGAGGTGCCAGGCAGGTTCGTCTTTTAACGTTTCATATTTATCCAAAAGGCTTTGCACCCGATTTTCGCCAAGATTTGTAACCCCAGCGTCTATCAGTTCTTTTGCCTGAACCGCCGTAACGGTTTTTGTCACGCCAACCAGGGTAATATCCTCCGGTTTTCTGCCGCTTGTTGCCGCTGCCCGGGCAATTTCCTCCATTACGCGCTTAACATTGTCTTGTATCAATTTCTGTTTTAACCTCCAAATCACTGTGAAACAATTACTCTGCCGTCGTAATATTCCGGGGCGGACGTTACCACCTCGTCATAAGACTTAATGGGTTTTTCACTGCTTGCAGCGGAAACAACCGCTTCTTCCTCTGTGCTGTAAACAATATTAACTGGAATGAATTTCATCACAGCGCCCCGCTTGATGAACAGCCCCACTGCATTGTCCACCGTGTGCAGATATTCAACTTTTACTTTATAGCCCGTAACACTCTTTTTCACAAAATCCACATTTACAACACGTTTTGCCAAAAGCCCGTCAACATATGTACTGCATTCGGCCACAACGGTTCTTTCGTTCTTTTCGTTTTTATCGGATACATGCCGAACCGTAGCCGGACAGTCGCTGGCGGAAAAGTCTGAAAACCGCACCTTTACGCTGTCGCCCACCTGAATGTCGCCGGCTAAGGAATCGGCAACGTTCACTGCAACATAATAGGAATAGTTGTTTACAATTTTATAAGTGTAATTGCTGCCGTCCTGACGGGTGATTTCTCCGTTTTTGTCCCGGTTAATCACTTCTTTTACGGTGTTTGGCGTTAATGTTGAAATTGCATCCGGCGTAAGTGTTTCTTCAAACCCGTCGCTGCCCTCAATAAAAATGCCGGGAGAGGAGGCAACCACCACGTTTTCGATTTTGCCAAGCTGCGATTCCAACACCGATTTTTCAGCCTGAAGCTGAACCAAATCGTTGGAAAATCCTTTCTTTTCTCCCTTTGCAACGGCCTTTTGATCCGCTAACGTACTGATGCGGTATTTATATTCGGAAATGGACTCTAAATCGTGTTCTGTCACTTTTACAATCACCTGGTCCACAGTGTCCGCTATTTCGCTTTCAATCTTTGTCGCGTCGTTAATGAAAACCGAATCGCCTGCATTACTGTCTTTCATGGCGTTAATTTTTTTATTCACATCGGCAAGCTGCGTTTTCACGCTTTCATCCGTCGTCCCGCCGTAAACTGTGGCAATCAGCTGGCCGTTTGACACCCGCTGGCCGTTTCTCACCGAAACCTCTGCAGCGCCGCCGATGGAAACCGAATTTACGCTTTCAGATTTCACCAAAACGCCCAAACCAGAACTGCTTTCTTCAATTTTATCCGTCTGGAGCATTTCCACGGTGATGCGTGTTTGAAAAAAGCCTCTCACAACGTAACACACCACCAACACGGCAAACAGCACGACAGGTATGATCCATTTGTTCTTCATAATTTTTCTCCTGTGTGTTGAACCTACAATTTCACAAATTTGTAACAATTTTATTTATAATATCATACTTTTTCAGATTTTGCAACGGATAAACGCAAAAAAATTAATTATTTTGTAAAAATATTTTGAAAAAATCATACATTGATATTGAGAGGAGTGAAATTTATGGGGAAATTCAGCTTGTGCGAACTGCTGCGGATTATAGACGAAATAGAGTTTAAAGAGCTCCGGCCCATTCTGGACAAAAAGTGCGGCCCCTGCAAACAAAAAAAACCGAAAAAAGAATGTAAACCGCCGAAATGCCGTTGACGCAAAGCGGTTTTCGGTATATAATAAACGCAGTTAAATTTTACATAGGAGCAATGAATAAATGGAATTAATGGTTTACACGGCAAACGCCGTTCTGCCTGTTTTTGTTGTTATTTTTGTTGGGCTTTTGCTAAACAGGTTAAACTTTTTCAGCGAAAAAACAAAAAATGAAATTGTAAAGCTGGTGTTTTATGTAGGCACTCCGTGCCTCATTTTTCACAACATATCCACGTCGGACATTCACCAAAGCTTCGACGGCAAATTTTTTCTTTTCACACTGGCGCTGATTTTGGTGCTGATTGGCGTGGTCATTGCCATGTGCTTTTTTATTCAGGACAAAAAGAAAAAGGGCGCGGTCATTCAGCTGGCCTATCGCTCCAATTTCGCCATCGCGGGCATGCCCATTGCCGTCAACCTGTTGGACGGAGCCGGCGTGACTTTAACCGCCGTTACTCTGTCGTTCGTAATCATTTTGTATAATGTTTCGGCGGTTATCATTTTGTCGTACTACGGCGTAGAGAAAAAAAGCCCCGGCGCAGTGATTCTGGGAATTTTAAAAAACCCCTTAATTATCGGCACCGCGTTAGGACTTTTATTTGCTGTGTTTCAAATTCCCGTATTCCCCATTGCAGAAAAAAGCATTAAGACCTTAGGCGACATCGCCTCCTGCATGGGGCTCATCATCATCGGCGCTTCCATCACCCTCCGTGGATTTCAGGAGGACAAGGCCTATATTTTGTTTGCGTCTTTTCTGCGAAATCTGTTCGCGCCGGCGTTTGTGTTAATTACCGCGGCCCTGTTTGGCTGGCGGGGAAACCACCTCATGGTGCTGGCCATTATGAGCGCCTCCCCTGCTGCGGTGAACTGCTTTGCCATGGCAAAGCAGATGGGCGTTTCAGCTGAAATCAGCGCCTACGGCATTTCCATCAGTTCGGTTTTAAGCGTGTTCAGTATTTTTATTTCCGTTTATCTCATTAAATTTTTTGGTCTCGCTTAAAAACGGTTTTGCCGTCCTTAATGGTTTCTAAAACTAAAATATCCTTTACGCACTCCCGCTGAATTTTCAGCGGGTTTTGGCTGACAATAATCAGGTCAGCCTTCTTGCCCTCCCGAATGCTTCCTTTGTCGTTTTCTTCAAAGCATTGATATGCTGCATTTTTCGTCACGGCCAAAAGCGCGTCGTAAACGGAAATGCGCTCTTTCTCTGAAAGGGCCGCGCCGTCTTTTGTTTTCCTCGCAGCCGCACAATAAATGGTTTCGAACATATCCGGGCGAATCACCGGTGCGTCCTGGTGAAGTGTAAACCGCACGCCGCACCGCTCTGCCGTTCCGCAGGGACTGATGCGCCCCGCCCTTTTTGCCCCTAAATTTTTCATGTGAATATCACCGAAATAGTATGTGTGCGCCACAAAAAAAGAAAGCAAAATGTCTTTGCCGGCAATCCGTTCAATTTCTGCATTTGAAATGGTCTGGGCGTGAATCACCACCGGGCGCGGAGGCATGCGCTTTAGTTCTAAAAGCGCGTCAATAAACTGTTTTGCTGCCATATCACCATTTGCGTGGGCAATCACCTGCAAATTATCCCGGGAGCAGGTTTCAAGATGAGCACGCAACGCCTCGTCGTCCATTGCACGAAATCCTGTTCCGCCGCCAACATACGGCTCTTTCATCCATGCGGTTTTCGTTTGGGGCGAGCCGTCTAAAAACAGCTTCGCACCGCACATCTTAACGTGATTTTTATACTGCTGCCAAATTTGTGCCAGTTCTTCTTTTGCTTTGTTCAAATCCCGCGCATCGGCATATACAACAATATCGGCGCAAAACAAATTTTCTTTCACAGCCTCGTTATAAAACGAAAACAGCTCTTGCGGCACGCATGCATCCTGAATGGTGCAAATCCCATAGGAAAAATATTCGTTTTCAGCTTTCCGGTACGCCTCTTTCAGCTTTTCATAGCCCGGCATGGGGATTTGTTTTTCCGCCTCATACAGCGCGGTTTCCTCCAAATAACCGTCTTTTGAATCAATTCCCAAAAGATGCAGCGCACAGGAGGAAAAAATTCCGAAATGCTTGGACTTTCCGCTGACGAACACAGGATTTTTACACACCTCGTCTAAATCGATTTTCAAAAGCGTGCCGGAATATCCAAACGCCAAAATCCATTCGTCAGGGCCAATGCGGTTTTTTTCAATGTAAGCAGACAAAGCCTTTTTCACCTCATCTGCACTTTGGCAGGTTTCCAAATTGAGCTGCAAGGTCCCGTTTGCCACGGCAGAGATATGGCTGTGAGAGTCTACAAACGCCGGCATCAGGGTTTTCCCCGCCAAATCGCAGTCAACAACATTCTCCGGCGCAAGACGCCTTGCCTCCTCCTCGCTGCCAACAAATGCAATTCTGCCGTCTAAGGTGAGTACCGCCTCTGGATATGCCCCGTGCTCCATTGTTAAAATATCGCCGTTTCTATAAAGTACGTTCATGATTTCCTCCACAGTTTCGTTTTGCCTATTTTTCCCCAAAAAACCAAAATATATCCAAAAAAAGGAAGCTTACGCTTCCTTTTCTAACACCAACATTTTCGGCAGTCCGTTTTCAAATTCCACCGGAACTTCACCGGCAATCAACGGCGCGGCATATTGAATAAAGTCTTCTGTTACGTCGTTTCCCCGCTCGCTGATAAAATGGCGGGGCACCGTTTTCTCTTGATTTGCAGCCGCAGCAATATCCACCGCCACACATTCAGACCGATAAGGCGCATTTGACATTCTGGCAATGGCGGTCATAATGCCCGTTTTGCCCTTAAGCGCCAGCTCCACCGCACTGCTGCCTACCTGAAACGATTCTGATATGTCGGTTTTGCTGAGCAAGTGCCCTGCGCAGCGCTGAGAAACGTTTAGCTCAATGCCCCGGGCCTTAAATCCAAACTTTTTCCGAACAAACCCTTCTAAAACGCGGGCTGTTCCGCCCAGATATTTGTGCCCGAACACGTCTACAATGCCGTTGGATACCGCCTCGCAGACATATTTTCCGTCTTTCGTGCGGGCACCTTCCGAAATGGCCACCACAATATTTTTCTTATTTTTAGATATTTTTGCAATGTCGTCGTAAAACTGACTGAAATGAAACGTATGCTCCGGCAAATAAATTAAATCCGGCCCAAGACCCTTATACCGGGCAAGAGCAGACGCGCCTGTGAGCCAGCCGGCATTTCTGCCCATAATTTCAATCACGGTCACGGAATTCACGTTATAAACAGCAGAGTCGGCCGAAATTTCGCGGACGGTAGACGCAATATATTTTGCGGCGCTGCCAAATCCCGGCGTGTGGTCGGTACCCGGCAGGTCGTTGTCAATGGTTTTGGGAACGCCCACAAACCGGATATCCTTCCCCTTTTTCAATGCAAAAGCGGAAAGCTTTAACACCGTGTCCATAGAGTCGTTTCCGCCTATGTAAAAGAAATATCGAATTTGATACTTTTCCAGCACGTCGAATATCCTGTCGTAAATCGGGCTGTCCTCCTCCGGCAGTTTAAACCTGCAGGAGCCTAAAAATGACGCCGGCGTTTTAGAAAGCAACGACAGCTTATCTTCATCACTGCCCAAACTGCTCAGGTCGACAATCCGTTCTTCCATCATGCCGCTGATGCCGTTTAACATGCCGAAAATCTTCCCGATTTTTTCCGATTCGCATGTTTTTTTAATTACGCCGGCCAGGCTGGCGTTAATGGCCGCAGTGGGCCCGCCGGACTGCCCGACAATTGCATTGTACATTTCATTCACAGCAAATTTTCCCCTTACAATTTTTTGCCGCAAAATTTGGCGGCTTTTTTATTATTTTATACGAAATGCGCGAAAAACACAATAGAATTTGAAATATTATTTACATTTTTTTAATTGTGTGGTAAAATGAAATAGGAAATTCCACAAAAGGAGTCTTAACATGATCAAACCATTTCGGCTTAGTCCCGCATTTAAAGACTACATATGGGGCGGAAGCAAGCTAAAATCTGCTTATTTTAAAGATACACCATTTGATAAAACAGCAGAAAGCTGGGAGCTTTCCTGCCATAAAAACGGGGAAAGTACAGTGGTCGGCGGCGAATTTCACGGGCAAACCTTATCCGCTGTAATTTCTGAATTTCAGGAAAACGGAATTGATATTGTCGGAAAAAACGCTGCGCAGTTCGACCGTTTTCCAGTTTTAATTAAGCTCATTGACGCAAAGGCCGACCTTTCTGTTCAGGTTCATCCGGACGACACCTATGCCATGAAACACGAAAACGGCAGCTACGGAAAAACCGAGGTGTGGTATGTAGTGGAGGCGGAGCCAGGCGCAAAACTGGTTTATGGCTTAAATCAGGACATGACAAAAGAAGCTTTTTTATCCGCGGTGCAAAACAACACCTTAACGGAATATTTAAACTTTGTTCCGGCAAAACCGGGCGATGTGTTTTTTGTGAAATCCGGCACCATTCACGCCATTGGGGCGGGACTTTTCATCTGCGAAATCCAGCAGAATTCCGACACCACCTATCGGGTTTACGACTGGGGCCGCACAGGAGCAGACGGAAAACCCCGTGAGCTCCATGTGGAAAAGGCGGCCGATGTTTCCTGCCTGGCAAAGGAAATAAAAACAGACTTTACGCCTAAACTTTTATCTCAAAAGAACGGCGTGGAAATTTATGAGGTGGCGTCTTGTAAATACTTCACTGCAAAAAAATATACGTCTCATGCAGAAGTAACCTTAAAAACCACGCAAAACTCATTTTCAAGCGTCACATTCCTGTCCGGCGAAGGCACTATTCAAGCCGGCGGCGAAAGGTTCCCCTTCCGCAAAGGCGACACCTTTTTCTTCGCCGCACAGGAGGCGGAAATTTTGGTTTCAGGCGCATGTGCGTTTTTAGAAACGACGGTATAATATATTTTTTATATATCTTAAGGAGGATTTTTAAATGGGAAAAGTTACAACCAATGTTACAGAGTACAAAAATTTTGGCAAATGTTTAGAAATTGCAAATGGCATCGTTAAGCTGCTTGTGACAATTGACGTTGGCCCCCGCGTGATCAACTATTCATTCATAGACGGGGAAAACATGATGTTTGAAGATGTAAACAAGGATTTCAGCGAATCTGGCCCGGCCTTTGACAAATTCGGCGGCGGCACCTGGTATATCTATGGCGGACACAGGCTTTGGACCAGCCCTGAGGGCATGCCCAAAAGCTATTATCCTGACAACGAGCCCGTGCCCTATGAACTGATTGAAAACGGTGCGGTGTTTAAGCCTGCGGCTCAGACCTGGAACCAATATCAGTTTGAAATTGCTATTACCTTAGACCCGGATTCCAGCAAGGTGAGCCTGACGCACAAAATCACCAACTGCGCCGCCTGGGACGTTAAGCTTGCCCCCTGGACGCTGACGGTTTTATCTCCCGGCGGGTTTGAAATTGTGGCCCAGCCCACGAAAGACACAGGCCTTTTAGGCAACCGTTTAATGGCGCTTTGGCCCTATACCAACATGATGGACGACCGCGTTACCTGGGGCAACAAATACATTGGCTTAGAGCAAAAGAGCGGCCATCCGGACAAATTTAAAGTGGGAATTAACAGCGAGCACGGCTTTGCCATGTATTTTAACCACGGCGACCTGTTCATCAAACAATATGCCCCCATTGAAAACGGGTGTTATCCTGACGGCGGCATGTCCTTTGAAACCTTTACCAACGCGCTGTTTTTAGAAATGGAAACCCTGGGCGAAATCTCCTCTATTGCCCCCGGCGCCTCCGTTACCCACAACGAGTGCTGGTCGCTGTTTCAAGAAGCGCGCCCGGAAGGATATTGCGAAAAAACAATCGACGCATTGGTAGAAAAATATGTTAAATAAGCTGTTAGTTGCTACAGGCAACCAGGGAAAGCTCAAAGAAATCCGTGAAATTCTAAGCGACATTGAAGTACTGGGCCTGTCTGATGCAGGCATTGAATGTGACGTAGAAGAAACCGGAACAACCTTTGCAGAGAATGCATATATTAAAGCCTTTGAGATTTCTAAACGCACGGGGCTGCCTGTTTTGGCAGACGACTCCGGACTGGAAGTGGAAGCGCTCGGCGGCCGCCCCGGGGTTTATTCCGCCCGGTTTGCCGGCGAGCACGCCACAGACGACGAAAACGTAAAAAAACTGCTCGCGGAACTAAAAGACGTTCCAAAAGATAAGCGCGGGGCGCGGTTTGCATGCGCGATGTGCCTTATTTTTCCCGGCGGCAGAAAAATTGAAACTTTCGGCACGAGCTGTCCGGGAATCATTGTTGACAGAAAACGCGGCGAAAACGGCTTTGGCTACGACCCGGTCTTTTTCGCCCCGGAATATGGCAAGACTTTTTCAGAGATGACGATGGAGGAAAAGAACAAGGTAAGTCACAGAAAGGCGGCGCTGACTGCCCTTTCTGAAAAACTAAAAGGAGAACGCTTATGAAAAAAAGAATACTTCTGCTGGCCCTTGCCGCTATGATGCTGGTTTCCTCCTGCGGGAAGCCAAAAGACAACCCCGACGCACAAAATAATCTCTATGCTGTTGAACCGGAGGAAGAGGTAGACCCGTTTTATGCTGAAATGAAAGAAAAAGAACATGTGCGTCCCATCGCCGTTATGATTGATAACGACAGCGAAAAAGCCCGCCCCCAAATTGGGCTGGAAAATTCATATCTGGTATATGAAATTGTGGTGGAGGGACAGTCCACCCGCTTTATGGCTTTGTTTAAAGACTATGGCCTGGAAAAAATCGGCCCCGTCCGCTCTTCGCGCCATTACTTTTTAGACTATGCAATGGAAAACGGCGCAGTCTACGGCCATGCGGGCTGGAGCCCCAAAGCCGCAAAGGACATTTCTGCTCTGGGCATTCAAAATATAAACGGCGTTTTAGGCGATGGCTCCTGCTTCTGGCGGGACAACACCTACGACAAAACGTGGCATAACCTCTACACCAGCACGGTGAAGCTTTCAGATTATGCAAAAAACAAAAAGGGATATAGCTTGGAAACAGATAACAAAATTCCCGACTATAACAAGGTTGACACGGTGCCGGAGGGCGGCGAAGAAATTACAAAGGTCGCGATTCCCTACGCCAAGTTTTATAAGCTGAATTATGTGTATGACGAAACAGCAAAGCGCTATGTCCGCTATGTGAACGGTAAGGAACACGTTTCCCAAACCGGCGAGGCGCTCAGTGCCAAAAACATTATTTTATACCAGCTTAAAAATACACCCCTGGCAGACGGGGAAAACAAAGACAGGCAGGATTTATCCAACCTCGGCAGCGGAACGGGATATTATTTGTCCGACGGGAAAATGGTGAAAATCAACTGGTCGAAACAATCCCGTGAGGCAAAAACCGTTTATACGTTAGAAGACGGCTCGCCCCTCATGTTAAACCCCGGCAACACATACATACAAATCGTGCCAATGTATGCAACACCCACATTTGAATGATAAAAAACAGAGCCTAAAGCAAATGCCTTAGGCTCTGTTTTTTATTTTATCTTTTTAAAATATTCTTTTGTTTCTTTAATGACAACGCCGCTTAAAACGGAAAGCGCAATTAAGTTGGGGAACGCCATCAGACCATTAAACACATCTGCAATGTTCCACACCAGCGAAACCGTCATGTAAGGGCCGATTAATATCGCCAAAAGGTAAATCCAGCGGTAAACCGAAACCGCTTTTTTGTTTCCGCCGGTTAAATATTCTAAGCACCGCTCGGAATAATAATCCCAGCCCAAAATTGTGGTGAATGCAAAAAACACCAAACAAATCATTAAAATAAACGAAGCCACAGAGGTTGCAAAGGGAAGCCCCTGCTGAAACGCCGCAGTGGTTACAGCAACGCCCTCCAACCCCTCAATTTTCCACGCGCCGGTTAAAACAATGGTCAGGCCCGTCATAGTGCAAATCACAATGGTGTCAATAAACGTTCCCGTCATAGAAACCAAACCTTGGCGCACAGGCTCTTTGGTCTTTGCCGCGGCAGCTGCAATGGGCGCGGAACCCAGGCCGGACTCGTTAGAAAAAATGCCCCGCGCAACGCCCTTTTGCATGGCAACAATCATGCTGCCCACAACACCTCCGGTAACGGCCCTGGGGTTAAAAGCGCCCTGAACGACCTGAACAAACGCATCGGGAATTGCTCTGTAATTGAGCACCAGCAAAATCAGGCAGAACACCACATAGGTAATGGCCATAAACGGCACAATCACTTGGGTAACGTTTGCAATGCGGCGGATTCCGCCGATGATAACCAGCGCCACACAAACGGTTAAAATCAAGCCCGCTATCACCACATACCAGGAATATTCTCTGCCAAACAGGCTCACCATGTAGCTGTTTGCCGGGTCGAAAAAGTTTTTCACCGCCGAGGTAATGCCGTTAATCTGCGTAAAGGTTCCGATACTGAACAGGCCCACGCAAACGCCGAAAAATGCAAACAGCTTGGCAAGCCACTTCCACCGTTTTCCCATGCCGCGCTCAATGTAGTAAAACGGGCCGCCTAAAACATGCCCATTTTCATCCACCGTGCGGTATTTAATTGCCAGCACGCCCTCGGCATATTTTGTCGCCATGCCGAAAAACGCGGCCATCCACATCCAGAAAAGCGCTCCTGGGCCGCCGGAGCACACTGCAGTCGCCACACCCACAATGTTTCCCGTTCCAATGGTAGCAGAAAGCGCCGTGCACAGCGCGCCAAAACTTGAAACCTCGCCGTCGCCGCCCTCCTCATTTTTCACCATGAACTTTAACGCTTTGGACAAATGACGTATTTGAAGCACGCCCAAACGAACGGTTAAATAAATTCCAACTGCCAGAATAAAAATAATCAGCGGCATGCCCCAAACAATGTCGTTGATTTTCAGAACAATTCGATTCAATGCATCCATGCTTGTTTTCTTCCCCATTTCTATCGATAATATTCAATAATATACCATATTATTTCCATTTTTGCAAGTATTTTTGACAAATAAATCACAAAAAAAGCCGGGAAGCAATTGCTTCCCGGCAAAAAGATGCTTAAACTCCGCTGTAGGCCGCAAACCCGCCGTCAACAGGAATAACAACACCGTTTACAAAGGACGCCGCCTCGTCAGACACCAAAAATAACAGTGTGCCGATCAGTTCCTCCGCTTCGCCGAACCTGCCCATAGGGGTTTGCGAAAGAATTTTTTCCGACCGGGGCGTCAGGCTCCCGTCGGGATTTTTCAAAAGCGCCCTGTTCTGGTCTGTTACAAAGAACCCCGGAGCAATGGCGTTCACGCGGATGCCCACTTTTGAAAAGTGCACCGCAAGCCACTGTGTAAAGTTTGACACAGCCGCTTTTGCGCCGCTGTAGGCCGGAATTTTGGTGAGCGGGCAAAACGCGTTCATGGAGGACACGTTTAGAATCACCGCGTCTTTTTTGCCGATTAAATCCTTGGCAAACACCTGAGTGGGAAGAAGCGTTCCCAAAAAGTTTAAGTTAAACACAAAGGATACGCCGTCGGGGTCTAAGTCGAAGAAGGATACCAAATCCTCTTTGTCCTCGTCGCCGATTTCGTAGTATTCTTTCGTGGTCGTACCCCGAGGGTTGTTGCCGCCGGCGCCGTTTAACAAAATGTCGCAGGTGCCGAACGCATTGTTCACTTGCTTTTTCGCTTCTTCTAAGCTTTCGCGGCTTAAAACATTTGCGCAGACGCCAATGGCTGTTCCGCCGTCTGCTTTAATTTCGTCGGCAACCGCGTCTGCCGCTTCTTTCCGAAGGTCTAAAATGGCAACCTTTGCCCCGCAGGAGGCCAGCGCCTTTGCGAACATGCCGCAAAGTACACCGCCGCCGCCTGTAACAACTGCGACCTTGCCCTTTAAGTCAATATCAAACGGTAATTTCATCATCAATCTTCCTTTACATTAAAAAATAGTTTTTCGCGTTGTTAAAGCAAACGTCTGCAATGAGTTTATCTAAAATTTCCCGGTCGTCGGCATACATGCCGTTTTCCACCCAGCCACCGATTAAATTGCAGAGAATTCTTCTGAAATATTCATGCCGGGGGTAGGACAAGAAGCTTCTCGAGTCTGTCAGCATACCCACAAAAGAGGCCAGCGCGCCAAGATTCCCCAAAGTTTTCATCTGATCTAACATACCGTCGATATGGTCGTTGAACCACCATGCCGAGCCGTGCTGAATTTTGCCTTTAATGCCGTCACCCTCAAAATTGCCCGCCATGGAAACCAGCAGAGAGTTGTCGATGGGGCTTAAGCTATACAAAATAGTTTTCGGAAGATTCCCGTCAATCAACAGCGTGTCCATAAAGCGAGACAATTTTTCCGCCAGGTTTACATTCAAAATGGAATCAAAACCCGTGTCGGGTCCTAACTTTTTAAACATGGGCGTGTTGTTGTTGCGGATTGCCGCTGCGTGAAGCTGCATTACCCAGCCGCGCGCAGCATACTCTTTTCCGCAGAACAGCATAACTGCCGTCTGATATTTTTCAGCTTCACAGTCGCTTACCGTTTCACCGCTGAGCGCCTTTTTAAAGATGGCGTCTACCTCGTTTTTATCCGCCTTTAAGAACGGAACGCTCACAATACCGTGATCGGAAATTCTGCTGCCGGCCTGATGGAAAAATTCAATTCGTGACCGAAGTGCGTCATACAGCCCGTCAATATCAGAAATTGTCGTGCCGCAAACCGCGCCCAGCTTTTCAATATATTCGGCAAATCCGTCCTTTTGAATGTTCACCGCCGGGTCGGGGCGGAACGTTGGTTTCACGGTTGTTTTAAAATTTTTGTCCTCCGCCAGAGCGAGGTGATATTTTAAATCACTGGTGGGGTCGTCGGTGGTGCCGATAAACGCCACGTTCGACTTTTCAATGAGCTTTCTTGCAGAAAAGTCGCCGCTTGCAATAATCGCGTTCGCTTTTTCCCAAATCTTAGGTGCAGTTTTCTCCGTCAACGTTTCATAAATGCCAAAATACCGCTGCAGTTCTAAGTGTGACCAGTGGTAAAGCGGGTTGCCCGCCGCAAACTGAATGGCCTTTGCATAGGCCAAAAACTTGTCGTAGTCTGAGGCGCTGCCTGTAATTTGCTCTTCCGGCACGCCCATCCAGCGCATAAAGCGCCACTTGTAGTGGTCGCCGCCCAGCCAAACCTCGGTGATGTTTTTAAACTGTTTATCTTCATAAATTTCTTCCGGGGACAAATGACAGTGATAGTCGTAAATCGGCAAATCCTTAGCTACTTCAAAAAACAGCTTTTTGGCCGTTTCTGTTTCCAGAAGAAAATTTTCGTCCATAAATTTTTTCATTGCGTTCTCCCTTACTTGTCTAATTTTTCAAGGGTTTCCCAGATACCGTTAATATAGGTCGCGCCCAGCGCTCTGTCATATAAGCCATAGCCCGGGCGGCCTGTTTCGCCCCAAATCATTCTGCCGTGGTCGGGACGCACGTATCCGGTAAATCCCGTGTCGTGATACGCTTTCATAATTTTTACAATGTCTAACGACCCGCAGGAGGAAAGGTGTGCAGACTCTTCAAAAGAGCCGTCCTCCGTGATTTTCACGTTCCGCACATGAGCAAAATGAATTCTGTCCGCAAACGAATAAATCATGTCCACCACGTCGTTCGACTCTGTTACCCCCAGCGAGCCGCTGCACAGCGTTAAGCCGTTATATTTGCTGTCATAAAGCTTTAAAAACCGCTCTAAGTTCTGCTTGCTGGTAATAATTCTCGGCAGGCCGAAAATGCTCCAGGGTGGGTCGTCCGGATGAATTGCCATTTTGATGTGCACTTCCTCGGCAACCTTAATCACCTTGTCTAAGAAATATTTTAAGTTGTTCCACATGTCCTCTTCCGTAATTTTGCTGTAGCTTTCCAAAAGCCGCGCCAAAGAGTCTTTTGTGTAGCTTGCGTCCCAGCCCGGGAGCGACAAATCGCCCTTTACCGGGTCCATATGCGCCACCTGGTCTTTATAGTAAACTAAGGCGTTGGAACCGTCTGGAAGCTCATGGGCCAGGTCGGAGCGCGTCCAGTCGAACACCGGCATAAAGTTATAGCACACACAGTCAATGCCGAATTTAGATAGGTTTTTCAGGGTTTGGCAGTAATTTTCAATATATCTGTCCCGGTCTCCCGTGCCCATTTTAATGTCCTCGTGTACCGGAACGCTTTCAATAACAGAAAGCTTTAGCCCTGCGCTTTCAACCTTTTCTTTTAATGCTTTAATTTTTTCCCCCGGCCAAACCTCGCCAACCGGAATATCATAAATGGCGGAAACAATTCCTGTCATGCCCGGAATCTGGCGGATTTTAGAAAGCGTTACCGGGTCATCGTCCCCATACCATCGAAAGGTCATCTGCATGTTTTTTCCTCCTTCAGTCTGTTAATTTTACCTGTTTTCCTCCGTCCTTTGCGCTCTCATAAATGGAGAATAAAAGATTTGACGTATCGACCCCCGTGCTTAAGGCCAGAAAGTCGTCTGTTTCGTTTTCAAGCGCTTTATAAAACTCGTCAATCACCTGTGCATGGCCGGAGCCCCAGCAGGATTTTCCCGGGGTGTTCATGTCGTTACCCGCAACAATCCGGGGCGCTTCCCCGTTTTTAATCTCATACAAAAAATTGTCGCTGTAGCGGATCCTGCCCAGCTCAAACTCGGCGGTTAGCTGAAAAGGCGTGGTTGTGGCATATGCATTGGACGCATAGAAGCAGCCCCGCATGCCGTTCTCATAAAACAGCAGCGCGTCAGCCGTGTCCTCCACCTCAACAACGCCCGCAAGCCGCTTAGTGGAAATGGAGGCTTTCACCGCCTCAATTTTTCCGCCGATGTAGCCCATTAAATCCAAAAGATGCACCGATTGGTTTATCAGCACGCCGCCGCCCTCGGTTGCCCATTTCCCGCGCCATTCGTCCTGGGCGTAATAGGCTTCGTCCCTGTCCCAGGTCATAAAACCGGAAATGGCAAGAAGTTTACCGAATTTTTTGCTGTCTGTCAGTTCCTTTAACACCTGAACAGCGTTATTCTTCCGGTTTTGGAACATGACACAAACCTTTTTCCCGAAGGTTTCCTGCGCTGAAATTAGCTCCTTAAGCTCAGCCTTGTTCATGGAAAGAGGTTTTTCCAATACCACATGCTTGCCGGCAGAAAGCGCTTTCACCGCCATGTCCTTATGCAGGTAATGGGGCGTACAGACATGAACAACATCAACGCTGCCGTCCTTTAAAACTTCATCATAATCAGAAACCGCGCGGCAGCCGTACTCTGCCGCCCCTTTTTTGGCCCTGTCCGCCTGAATATCGCAAATCACGCTAAGGTTCGCAAATTCCGCCGTTTTCAGCCCCGCGGCATGGGTGGGGCCAATGTTGCCGTATCCCACAATTGCGGCATGTAACATAACGCTCGTTCCTTTCCGGCCGTTTTAAATAAAGCCCTTTGTGGTCAAATTTTTATAGCTCAGCGCCATGCTGGCAAACGCGTCGCCGTCCGGCGCGTTGTCCTGTTCCACCATAGCATAGCCTGCTCCTGCTTCTTCACAGGCTTTGATAATGGAATCCCAGTTTAAGTTGCCTTCCATAACCTCACACATGGTCACCGTGTTGTTTGGCAGGGCTTTTAAATCTTTAAAATGCACCACAATGGCACGCTTGCCCAGCTTTTTAATATACGCCGCCGGGTCGATTCCTGCAAACGCAAACCAATATGTATCTACAATGAAACTGATGTCTGTGTTTTCTACGATATAATCCATAATAAACTTGCCGTCAAGCTTCACAAACTCAAACCCGTGGTTGTGGTAGCCAAAGGTAATGCCCTCTTTGCCCAGCTCCTCTGAAAATTTATTAAAATGGTTAATCGACTTTTTTAAGGCGTCCAAATCCTCACGGTATTCGCCGGGCATTGCACCAATACCGGCAATTTTGCAGTCCATTGCTTTGTGGTCCGCAATAACGCCGTCAATTTCGTGAATATATCTGTCCATGCCCATGTGGGTGCAGACAATTTCCAAGCCGTGCTGGTCGGCCTTTTCTTTAATGAGAGAATACGGCATAGGCCCCAGTCCTGAAACCTGAATGGTTTTGTAGCCGATGTCCGCAACTTTTGCAAAAGTGGGGTCTAAATCCTCCGGTTTTTCCAAAAATGTACGCAAGGAATATAACTGTGCTCCAATTCGTTTATCCATAACTTTAATCTCTCCTTTTAGTGTGTCGACGACATGGAATCTGCGTCCAGCGTTTTCTGTTCTTTCACTTCTTTTTTAAATGTAGAGTTTTTAATTTTCTCCTGAAGCAGTTCATAAAACTCGTCGTGGGGGAAATTCGTCACGTCCGCCCACTTGTTTGTAAACGCACTGTAGTGAATGGCGTTAGAAATGGTTAAGCCGTTTATTCCCTCATAGCCCGGCGCAAGCAGCTTCTCCCCATCTAAAATGGCTGCAGTAAAGTTCTTTAAAATTCCTACGTGCTGCTCTCCGCCGGAGGAATCCACCGGAATGTCGCAGTTCCAATATTCCAAGCTGCCGAAAATGCTATCTGTGTCCGTCCGGTTATATTCACGCTCAGACATAATATTTCTCTTAAATTTAATTTTGTTGTCTTCAATAATCAGCTGGCCCATGTCGCAGGCAATTTCTAAGCGGTTTGTTCCCGGCGTTTCGCCGGTGGAGGTAATATACACGCCGGTGGTGCCGTTTTTATACTGCATGTAGGCGGTTACGTCGTCTTCCACCTCAATGTTGTAAAATCTTCCGAAAGAGCAAAACGACATGATTTTCTCCGGCATGCCGAACATCCACTGCCAAAGGTCTAGCTGGTGGGGGTTCTGGTTAATCAGCGTGCCGCCGCCCTCGTCCTTCCAGGTAGAGCGCCACGCGCTGCTGTCGTGGTAGCTCTGTTTGCGGTACCAGTTGGTAATAATCCATGTAATCCGTTTAATTTCGCCTAAATCGCCGCGCTGTATCATGCTGCGGATTTTCTGATAAACAGGGTTTGTTCTCTGGTTATACATAATTCCGAACACCTTGCCGGACTTTTTAGCCGCCTCGTTCATTTCCAAAACCTGTTTGGTATAAACGCCTGCGGGCTTTTCTGTCATTACATGAAGCCCATAGGAAAACGCCTCAATTGCGAGGGGCGGGTGGCTGTAGTGAGGAACGGCAATGATAACCGCGTCGAGCAAACCGCTTTTATACATGTCTGTGGCGTTGTCAAACACCTTAACGCCCGGAAAATGCTCCTCTGCATAGGTTCTTCTCGCCTCTGCAATATCGCAAATTGCAGCAAGCTCCATGCGGGGCACCTTGCCCTCTGTGATATGTACTGCGTGGCTGGTACCCATGTTACCAAGACCAATAATACCAATTCTTACCTTATCCATGGCTTTTAACTTCCTTTCTTTTAAAGAAATTATTGTTTTTCGTCAATAATATTTTTCAGCGCTTCATAGGCCATTGTAAATTTGTCCGGCCCGCTTTCTTCCAGCTTTAACATCTCGTCAGAAAGCTCTAAGGCCGCTAAGCCCTCAAAGCTGCCCAGATGTGGCTCTAAGCTTAAAAATCCCTGATAGTCCATCTTTTTCAGTTCTGAAATAATCTTTTTCAGTCCACCCTCGCCAAAGCCCGAGGGAACCACAGTTCCGTCCTGCTTTGCGTCTTTAATATGCATATAGGTAAGGTAGGGCTTTAGCAATTGGAACCCGTCAGGATAAACCGTTTGCCCGCACTGAACAAAATTTGCCGGGTCGAACACGCAGCCCAAAGCAGGAGACTTTACGGCCTCAAAAATGTCTTTACAGCGGGACGCAATGTCGCCGTAAATGCCCTTTTCGTTTTCGTGCAAAAGAACAACGCCTTCTTTTTCCGCCAGCGCCACCATCTGCTTCATGCGGGAAAGCACTTCTTCTTTATAATTTGCCGGGTCTTCCCCCTCTGGAATAAAAAAGCTGAACACCCGAATATACTTTGTGTCTAACATTTTTGCTGTTTTTATCACACGGGCAAGTTTTTCCATGTGGGGCTCCATTGGATCGTTAATCGAAATTTTACCAATGGGCGAACCAATGGAGGAAACCTTAATGCCGTATTGGTCCATTTTTTCTTTTAATGCCAAAACCTCGCCGTCGTCTAAATCGGCAATATTTTTTCCATCAATGCCCCGGGGCTCAAAATAAGAAATTCCCAGCTTGTTCAGATGCTCAAACTGCTTCACCACGTTTGAATCAATTTCATCTGAAAAGCCGGAAATTGTAAATGAATAGCTCATAAATCGCACTCCTTTATATCTTGGTTACAAAATCATTATAATACAAATATTTGCATATTACAATGTGTTTATTGTGAAAAACCTTGAAAATATTGCTGTTTTGTGCTATGATAAAACAAGAACCGAAAGGAGATGCTGCAAATGAACCAATATGCCCCCAGCGTTACGCTTAGTTCCTTCCAAACAGAGGACAAAACCATGACCTATTTCCGCAAACTGAGCCTGCACCCTGCCCGGGAGGATTTTGCTCTGCACACCCACGACAGTTATGAAATTTTTATTTTTATAAAGGGAAACATGAAATTCGTGGTTGAGGGCTCTACCTATCCGCTTCGCCCCTATGACACAATTATCATTCGGGACAATGAGATGCACGACATTTATCCAACCGGACCGGCAGACTATGAGCGTATTGTCATTAACATCTCCCACGATTTTTTTGAAAAAAACAATTGTAAGATGTATAAAAATATTTTCTTGAACCGTCCGGCAGGAAAAAACAACCTGATTCCAGGCGGTCTGGTGTCCGTTTCTGAAATTGCAGACATTCTGCCAAGAATTGAAAAATATGAAAAAGAACAAACACCAGCCTGCGACACAGTGAAAAAATGCGCCATGGTGGAAATTCTGCACGCCTTAAACCACATGCAGCCCGCAGCGGACGCAGACTCTAAACCAAACTCCACCGTCCGCAAGGTGATTGACTACATCAACCAAAATTTAGACGGCGACTTGTCGTTAGGGCATCTGTCAGAACAGTTTTTTGTATCAAAATATCACTTGTGCCGCGTGTTCCGCGAGCACACAGGCTACACCATTAGCAGTTACATCACCAACAAGCGTTTGCTGTTAATCCGCGATCTGTGCCGCAGCGGCGAAACCATCAGCAGCGCGTGTGTCAGCGCCGGCTTTTCGGGCTATTCCTCCTTTTACAAAGCCTACACAAAGGCCTACGGGTGCTCTCCGAAAGTGGGCCTTTCTCAGGCAGATAAAAAACACCCGTTTTAAAATTCGCAGATTTTCAGCGGCTCAAATTTTAAATAGTCGCAGGAAACCAAGCGGTATTCTACGCCGCGCACATTCCCCTGCACCGCATTTTTAAAATATCCGCCGTGAAGATGTCCGAACACACAAAAGTCCACATTCTCCTCCTGCATAACTTTTGCAAAGGCCGAGTTTGCGCCGGGCGGATAGTGCAGCATCACAATTATCTTCTCTGCGCCGGTCTTTTTCGCCTCTGAAATCGCATTTTCTAAGCGAACCAGCTCCCTGCGGTAAAGCTTTCGTTCCTCATCGCAGTCCGGCTCCTGCTCTGTTTCCGGATATCCTTTCGTGCCGCATACCGCAACGTTTCCAAACACCTCTGTGGTGTTGTGCACAAACCGTATGGTGGAAAACCGATTCGTTTCCAAAAACAGATTTAACTTTGACAACGTTTCCCACCAATAGTCGTGGTTGCCCTTTGAAATTATTTTGGTTCCGTTCAGCTTTTCAATAAAATGAAAATCGCATGCCGCGTCTTTCACATATGTTGCCCATGAAGTGTCCCCCGGCATCAGCACAACATCATCCTTTGAAACCTGCTCCTGCCAGTTCTGACGCAGGCGTTCTTCATAGTTGTCCCATCTGCTACCAAAAACGTTCATGGGCTTGTCTGCTGAAAAGCTCAGGTGCAAATCTGAAATTGCAAAAAGTTTCGGCATGTCACCCTTCCTCTCCTAATGCCTTTTTTAAATCTTTCACATACTGTTTCTGCTGTTTTTTTAAGTAAGACTTTACAAACAGGTTCAAAAACGGTGAAAACGCAGTTACGTTTTCTGTAAATTCGATGATGCAGCCGCCATTGCCGCCGCGTACAAACTTTCCTATCCAGCGCCCCTGCATATTTTTGTTTTTCATGTCAAAGGCATACCGCTCAAAAGGCTTCTTTTCCGTAATGGTGAAGTTTGTTTTAATGCCGCCGCAGGAGATTTCTGTAAACATATTTTTGTCCTCCGACAGTTCAATTTTTTCCAAATCACTCCGCCAGCCGTACCGCTCATTGTCTGTAACAACATTCCAAACAGTTTCAACTGAAGTCTGAAACTCTGCCCTGATGGTTACCTCAGCCATAAAATTTTGCCCCCATTTTTCTAATATTATCACGAAAATGCAAAAAGTCCCGGATAAAAACCCGGGACTTAAAAGCCGTTTTTTTAATTACGCTGTAACGTCCTCATAAACGCTGACGCGTTTTTTGCCGCTTCCGAACTTCTCAAACTTCACTTTTCCGTTAACCAAAGCGAACAATGTATCGTCTCCGCCCTTACCAACGTTTGTTCCGGGATGGATTTTTGTTCCTCTCTGTCTAACCAAAATGTTTCCTGCGAGAACGTTCTGACCGTCTGCTTTTTTAACACCTAAACGCTTTGCCTCTGAATCACGGCCGTTCTTTGTGCTGCCGACACCTTTTTTATGAGCAAACAGCTGAATGTTAATTTTAAGCATACCTACACCTCCAGTTCCGTAATGGTTATATAATCACCGTATTGTTCTTCCAAATCCTTTAAGGACAAAACCAATGTTTTCAGTAAAATATCTGCGTCGCGGCGTTCAGGTTCAGAAATGGTTTCGGGAATGATGCACGCTAAATAGCCTTCACGCACCTCAAACCCCGCCTTTATTCCTACAACATCTGTAAGGCCGTTTAATGCAGCCTGGCACAGTGCCGACACGGCAGCGCAAACAATATCTTCCCCTGCCGGGCCAAATCCGGTATGACCGCTGACCGAATATTTTACAATGTCCTTATTCTTTCGATAAACGCAAATTTCTGTCATAACTTATGCGTTAATCTTTTCAATTACAACCTTTGTGTAAGGCTGTCTGTGACCTTGTTTTTTCTTATAACCCTTTTTGGGTTTATACTTGAAAACAATAATCTTTTTCGACTTGCCTTCCGCAACCAGCGTTTTTGCTGTAACAGAAGCGCCGTCAACTGTGGGCGCGCCAACCTTTAACGAGCCGCCTTCGCCAACTGCTAAAACTTCGTTGAATGTTACTGTTTCGTCGTCTGCTACGCCGAGCTTTTCAACGTAAATAACATCACCTTCGGAAACCTTATACTGTTTTCCGCCTGTCTGAATAATTGCGTACATCTTTTGCACCTCCTCCAACCTTGCTCGCTGCCGTTTCGGTAGAATATTTCATTCGTTTATAACCTCACGCACGCGGCTACGATATATTATAACATTTGAGGAAATGAAAGTCAACAACTTTTTTATTTTATTGCGGCTGAGAATACGGCGCGGCCGGTGAAACTGCGCCGAACAGCCACAGCACAGAATATCTGTCTTTTAAGTCCTTTGCATACCACACGGCGTTTAAAATTTTCTCTTTGCCATACTGCTTCACAAACGCGTCTAAATCCAGCCCCACATTCTTTAGCTGCGCAAGTATTATATCACTCTTCGGCGCGCTTTGCAACACGCTGGTAATTTCTTTTTCCTTTTCCCTGTAAATTTTCTCTAAGCTCTGTTCATGCCAGCCCAGGCCGTTTTGCAATTCCAGCACGCCCTCTGCGGCCTGCTTGTAAATCTGCTTCACGCCCTTCTCCCACTTAGAACGGCAAAACTTCGGAAACACTTTCGGAATTCCATTTTCTATCATCTTTTCCCGCAGGCACTGCGTCACATAGGCGGAATATGCCACATCAATTCCGTGAAGGAAATAAGGTTCACCGCAAATTAACCCCACAATTTCAAAAAAGTGGGACAAATGGTGCTCGCTGCCCGACGCGGGACGGGAACTTTCGGCATAGCTCATGGCAATTCCCACCACCACAAGGGCCTCCATCAGCGTTTTCACGCTTTCTTCGTCCCTTGCCAGCAGCTTTTTTGCCAAAACCTCTGTCTGTTTCACCATTGACATGGTTAAATCAAAAATTTCCCTGCAGAAATATTCGTCTGTCACCACATGGCTCAGCTGCCAGTCGCAAAGACAGGAATACTTGCCTAAAATGTCTCCAAAGCCCGACTGAATCAGCTCCAAAGGCGCGTTTTTTAGCACCTCCGTGTCCGCCAAAATTGCCATGGGAACATGGCAGGAATATGTCACCTTCATTCGGTTCATAATCATTGCCGCTCCGGTAGACGCATACCCGTCCATAGACGGGGCGGTGGCCACAATGATGTAAGGCACGCCCATTTTATAGCTTACATACTTGCACAAATCCTGAATAACGCCGGAGCCTACGCCCACAATTAAATCGGCGCCTGAAGCGCTTTGAAAAAGCTCAGCCGCAGACGTTTCGTCTGGAACCAAAAGCCCTTTTGGCTGAAAAATTTTGGTGCTGCAAAGCTTTTCCCCTAAAACGCTGCACACCTGCTCCCCGCAGGCCGCATATGTATTGTGGTCCGCCGCCACCGCTACCGTTTCAAAATTTTCGCACAGCTCTTTTAAATGAGAAACCGCGCCCCGCTCAATATGCACCTGCGCAATTGCGCAAGCATGCGTTCTGCCGCAGCTGCAGGGGTGTTTTCCCAACAGTTCATTTATGTTCATCTAAACGCCCCTTATTTTGCCAAATGGGAGTTCCAGTCCTCCATAAATTTTGCAATCCCCGCTTCCGTTAAAGGATGGACAAACATTTTACTTAAAACACTGAACGGAACAGTTGCAATGTGAGCGCCCATTTTTGCTGCGGCAGTCACATTTTTTGGGTCGCGGATGCTGGCCGCAATAATCTCTGTTTTAATGCCATGGAGCTTAAATATTTCCGCAATTTCAAAAATCAGTCCGTCCCCGTCTGCTCCAATGTCATTTAACCGTCCTACAAAGGGGCTTGCAAACGATGCCCCGGCACGGGCCGCCAGAAGCGCCTGTGCTGCGCTGAAAACCAACGTAACGTTGGTCTTAATCCCCTGTTCAGACAGTTTGCTCACCGCTTTTAGGCCCTCTTTTGTCATGGGAATTTTAATGACCACATTTTTGTGTATTTGGGAGAGCTTAAGCGCTTCCGCCACCATGTTTTCCGCGTCGGGCGAAATTACCTCGGCGCTCACCGGCCCGTCCACAACGTCTGTAATTTCTTTCACAACCTCTTCAAACACTCTGCCCTCTTTTGCAATTAAAGACGGATTGGTGGTTACGCCGCAGATAACACCCCAGTCGTTTGCCTCTTTTATTTCTGCAATATTTGCTGTGTCAATAAATAATTTCATGTCACCAATTCCTTTCATAACAGTTGCCTATACTATTATTATACCAACCGCCGCGCCAAAATCAACCATCGGCGAAAAAGTTGAAAAATAAGCAAAGGCAGGGCCGTCCGGCGCTCACATTTGCGCAAAAATGCGCATATCTTTTTAATTTCACTTTACTTTTGCTGCCATTTTCGATATAATATAGATATATTTAAGCAGAAGTACGCAGATTGGTGATGTAAATGTATCAAAGTGAGCGAAAACAGGAAATTTTATCAATTCTGTCAGAGTGCACCTATGCGACGGTGGAAGACCTGGCAAACAAACTACATATCAGCGCGTCCAGCATCCGGCGTGATTTAAGCGAGCTTGCATCCCGCGGACTAGTGGTACGAAGCTACGGCGGCGCGGAGCTTTCCAATTCTCAAAAACGGTTTGTGCCCTTCTCCGCACGCCGCCACAAAAACAGCGCGGTAAAGCGCGCAATGGCAGAAACCGCTGAAACATTTATTAAAAGCGGAGACGTGGTGTTTTTAGACGACTCCTCCAGCGCCTATTTCACTGCAGAAAAGCTCTGCACAAGAAAGGACATCACCGTGGTTACTACCAGCGTGGACGTTTTATTTCTGCTCTCCCAAAGCGACGTTACCACCTATTCCGCAGGCGGGCTGTTAAACCGCGAAAACCGCACCTGTTTAACGGGTAGTTTTGCAGATAGCATCATTCGCAAATTCCATGCAGACTGGTGCATTTTTTCCGTAAAATCTTTAGATGCAGGCGGCGTTCTGTCCGACTGTGTAGAGCCAGGTGTGGCGGTTTTAAACACCATGATGGAGTGCGCGGAAAAAACCATGTTTTTGTGCGACAGTTCAAAGCTTGGTTCCCGTTCCACCTTTGTTCAATGTAACATATCGGATCTTGATGTGGTTCTTTCGAATGCAGACATTCCGGCGTTTTTAACGTCTCTGCCTGAAAACGTGCAATTTGTTCAAGTATAAAAATAACACCGCCGGCCGGCGGTGTTATTTTCTTCTTGCAAGGCATTTTAATAAAAACGGCCGAATCGCAACCGTCCTGCGCCAAAACGCGCTGTAAAGCCTGTAGCGAAAGCTGCTGCAAGGCCAAAACCTGTCTTTCCGGTAAAAGCCCTTGGCCACTGCCACAATCTGGTTTGGATAAACGGGATATTCCTTTTTTGTTTCATAGTCTCCCATTACAAAATATGCGCCGTTTTTTTCGCCGACGATCCGGTGCAGAACAAAGCTTCCATCCTCCCGCCGAAACAGCGGCACATCGCCGATTTTCAAACGTTCATATTTTCCCAGCAGCACGCTGTCCCGGCGGCTCGAAACCAGAGGATACATGCTGTAGCCCGTCACTTTGATTTTTACTGCGCCCCCCTGCTCTATGATGGGTGCAATCAGTGGAAAGAGAGCAGCCATGTCCGTTTGCTTCACCGGCTTTTTATAATTTTGCGCCATGCTTGCCCCCTTTCCGGATATCTTTAAAAAACTCCTTCAAAATTGCCTCACACTGAGGCTCATCGATGCTTCCGTAAACTTCGGTTTTATAGTCAAAACAGCCGGAAACCGGCAAATCCACACTCCCGCCGCAGGCGCCGCTCTTTGCGTCATAAGCGCCGAAATAAACCCGGTTTAATTTGCACAGATGAATGGCGCCGGTGCACATGGCGCACGGCTCTAAAGTAACAAAAAGCTCACAGCCCATTAAATTTTTCGCGCCGAGCTTTGCAAGCGCCGCCTTTATCGCCAAAAGCTCTGCATGGGCGGTGGGGTCGCCTGTCTGTTCCGTTAAATTGTGGGCCGCGGCAATTAGCTTGCCGTCTTGAAACACCGCCGCCCCTACCGGAACTTCACCCTGTTCCTGCGCCAGCTGCGCTTCTTTCAGCGCGGCCTGCATAAACTTATTCATGCTTCGACACCTCAAACATTAAAATGGACGCCGCAACCCCGGCGTTAAGCGACTCTGCCGCGCCGCTCATAGGTATGTGGACAATTTCGTCAGACTGCTTCAAAATCTCCTTTGAAACGCCGTTTCCCTCGTTTCCAATGACAAAAATCTGCTTTTTTAAAACCGTCATGTTGTGAATATCTACACTTTTGCCATGCAGGGCACTTGCCGTAATAAAATATCCGCCCTGTTTAGCCTGTTCTAAAAATTCCGCGCCGGCCAACGTTTTTAGTTCAATATGAAAAACCGAACCCATAGACGCACGGATAACCTTTGGTGAAAACACGTCTACACTGCCGGCAGAAAAAATGACCCCGCTGAATCCAAACGCGTCAGCGCTTCTAATCATTGTACCCGCGTTTCCCGGGTCTTGAATTCCATCACAATATATATAACGGTTGCCTGTAAGCTCCCGTTCTTCCGGAACTTTTACCACTGCCAAAACGCCCTGAGGTGTTTTGGTGTCGCAGAGTGTCATAAACAGTTTGTTTGTGGTGACAATGCGGTTAAAGCCTGCAAATTCACCCTCATGACTTTCAAAAAAACGTTCTGTCATCACGATGCAGTCAACAACAAAGCCAGACTCTGCCGCTTCACGGCAGGAACGCTCTCCCTCCGTTACAAACAGGCCAAATTCGTCCCGATACTTTTTTTGCTTTAACTTTGCAGCCTTTTTTAAAAATTCGTTTGCCGGCGACAAAATTTTTTTAACCGTCATAAATTCCACCCTCGCTTCATAGTATGGTAAGTATATCATATTTTTAAAAGGATTGCAACAGCACATGAATTACAGGAATTTGGATTGACGCTTCTGCCTGCCTGTGCTATAATGTTAGAAAGATATCTTGCATTAGGGGAAGTGGCAAAGTGAAAAAAAATATATGGGACAATGTATATTACCGGTTAAACGACGAAACAGAAATCAAGCTGTCGGTGCTGTTTTGCATCCGCTATGCAGATATTCCAATTACCGACATTGAGGTAAAGCACTTTATGCTCACAGCAACCAGCGTTAATTTTATGGACTTGTGTTCCGCCATTGACGCTGTGGTTTCCGACAACTACATCAAAAAGGTTTGGCGCGACGAGGTAGAAAAGTTTGATTTAACCCAGCAGGGCAACGAGCTGTTAGACATGTTTGAAGACAAAATTATGGCCAGTGTTCGCGCGTCGCTTAAAAACACCATTGACGAATATTTTCGCCGGGAACGGGAAAAGGCACAATACCGCTGTGAAATCATTCCTGTTGGAAAAGATGCATATCATGTGGATATAGAACTGAAAGAAGGGAAAAATACGCTTATTACCATGTCTGTTTTTGCCGGCAGCAGGGAAACAGCCATTCGCCTGCGACGCGGGTTTAAAGCCGACCCCATGGGCGTATATTCGGACATCGTTTCCATGCTTTCAAAAACGGACGACAGTGAGGATGATGAAAATGTATGATTTAGCAATTGTCGGCGGCGGCCCGGCCGGGCTTTCCGCCGCGCTGTATGCAGGACGGGCAGGCCTTTCCTGCGTTGTGCTTGAAAAACTGTTTTTCGGCGGGCAAATGCTGAAAACCTCTGAAATTGACAATTACCCCGGCGCGCCGGAAATCCGGGACGTGTTCTCGTTTTCAGAGTCCATGCGTGCCCAGGCCGCAGAGTTCGGCGCGGAATTTAAAACAGAAGAGGTGGTGGAGGTGCGTGAAAACAATGGTATAAAAACCATTGTTACCACCAATGGAGAATATCGCGCCAAAGCCTTAATTTTAGCTACCGGCGCTTTTCCCAAAAAGCTTGGCGTGCCCGGCGAGGAGGAGTTCGCCGCCAAAGGCGTTTCCTACTGTGCCACCTGCGACGGAGCTTTTTTTAAAAACAAAACAGCAACGGTTGTCGGCGGCGGCGATACTGCGTTAGAAGACGCGCTGTTTTTGTCTGCAATTTGCAAAACCGTTTATGTTGTACACCGGCGCGACACATTCCGTGGTGCAAAGCACCTTTATAACCGGGCGAAAAACAAAGAAAACATTCGGTTTGTGCTAAACAGCACTGTTTCAGAAATTGTGGGCGAAAACACCGTTACCGGCGTAAAAGTGAAAAATGTAAAGAACGAAACCGAAACGCTCATTGACACAAACGCCGTGTTCATAGCTATCGGAAGCACACCGGACAGCGGCGTGTTTAAAGGCTTTGTGAAGCTGGATAAATATGGATATGTGATTACGGACAAAAACTTGCAGTCGTCCGTTTCCGGCGTGTTTGCCGCAGGAGATGTGCGGCAGAAAACGCTTCGGCAAATCATTACCGCTGCCGCTGACGGTGCAGAGTCTGTTTATAACGTACAAAAATTTATTTTTGAGCATTAAAAAAGCGCCCTTCGGGCGCTTTTTTTGTTATATGCAGTTACGAAAATAACAAGTCTTAAAACAATCCGCTGATAACGCCGTTTTCGCTAATGTCAATCCGCTCTGCGGCAGGTGATTTCGGCAGGCCCGGCATGGTCATAATGCTGCCGGCATAAACCGTAACAAATCCTGCTCCTGCAAAGACCCGCACCTCTTTCACCGTGACAGTGAAGCCTGAGGGCCTGCCCAAAAGCTTTGCATCGTCTGACAGGGAATATTGCGTTTTCGCCATACAAACAGGCAGCTTGCCATATCCGACCTGCTCAAGCGCTGCAATTTGCTTCTCCGCCGCAGCGGTATATGAAACGCCGTCGCCGCCATAAATCTTTTTCACAATGGTTTCAATTTTTTCTTTTATGGGAAGTGTTTCGTCATAAATCGGCGCAAAGCGGCTTTCGGTGCGCTCTATTACGTCCACCAGCTTTTCTGCCAACGCCACGCCGCCTTCTCCGCCCTTTGCAAACACTTCGGAAAGGGCAAAGTCTGCGCCGTTGTCAAGGCAATACTGTTCAATCATTTTAAGCTCTGCATCTGTGTCCTGGCCAAACCGGTTAATGGCTACAATGACGGGAATGCCATAAAGCCTCAAATTCTCAATGTGTTTCCCCAAATTCACAATCCCGCGGGAGAGCGCCTCTGTGTTTTCTTCACCCAAATCTGCTTTTGCCACACCGCCGTTATATTTTAAAGCGCGCACTGTTGCAACCAGCACCACGGCAGAGGGTTTTAAATTTGCCACACGGCATTTAATGTCTAAAAACTTCTCCGCACCAAGGTCAGCGCCGAAACCGGCTTCTGTAATCACGTAATCAGAGAGCTTTAGCGCAAGTTTCGTTGCCTGCACGCTGTTACAGCCATGAGCGATGTTGGCAAAGGGGCCGCCGTGCATGAGACACGGTGTGTTTTCTAAGGTCTGCACTAAATTGGGCTTAATGGCGTCTTTCAGCAGCGCACACATTGCCCCCTCTGCCTTTAAGTCGCGGGCTTTCACCTCGGCGCCGTCATATGTATATCCAATAACAATCCTGCCAAGCCGTGCCTTTAGGTCTGTTAAGTTTTCCGCCATGCACAAAATTGCCATAACCTCAGAGGCCACCGTAATCATAAACCCGTCCTCGCGGACATAGCCGTTGGTCTTTCCTCCCAGCCCCACAACCACTTGGCGCAGTGCCCGGTCGTTCATATCCATCACACGCTTAAATGCGATTTTGGTTGGGTCAATGCCCAGCGCATTGCCCTGCATAATGTGGTTGTCAATCATGGCACAAAGCAGGTTGTTGGCGGCGGTAATAGCATGAAAATCGCCTGTGAAGTGCAGATTAATATCCTCCATGGGCACCACTTGGGCATAGCCGCCGCCGGCCGCGCCGCCCTTAATTCCCATAACGGGGCCCAAAGACGGCTCGCGCAGGGCAATCATTGCTTTCTTTCCGATTTTTGCCATCGCCTGTCCCAGCCCTACCGTGGTGGTGGTTTTGCCCTCGCCTGCCGGCGTGGGGTTAATGGCCGTTACTAAAACCAGCTTTCCGTCAGAATTGGTTTTTACCCGTTCCCAAACCGCTCCGGAAAGCTTTGCTTTGTCGTTTCCGTAAAATTCAAGCTCTTCTGCTTTCACGCCGATTTTTTCGGCAATCTTCTCAATTGGCTCCATTTTTGCTCTTTGTGCAATTTCAATATCCGTCAACATGGATTTGCCCCCTCTTGATTTTTTACATTTTCTATTTCATGATACAGATAGGAAAGCGCCGCGTCAAGCCCGCCTTTTTCGTCAATCAGGCCGCAGGCAACCGCTTCGTCCCCCGGAACAATGGTTCCCACGTCGTTGGCCATTTCCCCTGTTTTCATCATTAACTCCGTAAATTTTTCTTTTCTGATATTTGAATTTCTCACCACAAAATTGGTAATTCTGTCCTGCATCTGGCGAAAATATTCATAGGTCTGCGGCACACCGATTACCATTCCGCTCATTCTCACGGGATGAATAGTCATAGTTGCAGAGCTGGCAATAAACGAGCGTTTTGCCGAAACCGCCAGCGGAACGCCGATGCTGTGTCCCCCGCCCAAAACAATGGATGCAGTGGGCTTTGTCATAGACGAAATCAACTCAGCGATGGCAAGGCCTGCCTCAACATCGCCGCCCATGGTATTTAAAACCAGCAGCAGCGCGTCGACCTTTTCGTCCTGCTCAACAGACACCAAAAGCGGCAGAACGTGTTCATATTTTGTTGCCTTGCTGCTGGGCGGAAGCTGTGTGTGTCCCTCAATTTCTCCCACTATGGTGAGGCAGTGAATATTTCCCCTGGAGTTCTGCACCTCGGTGCTGCCAAAATCCTTAATATTTTCCGAAACCGTTTCGTTCATTGCCTGGTTATTTTGGCCGCTGTCTTGATTCGTATTGTTTTGATTGATATTATTCTCCATTTTTGCCTCCAAAATAAATCACTTAATAGATTTATTATGAGGAAAAAATTTATTTTTATACGATGTTAAACGCCCATATCGGTGAAAGTCTTTAACACGCCCTCTGCAATTCCCTGGGCCAGCTTGCTTCGGTAAGCGTCGCTGAACAGATTGCCCCGCTCGTTGGTATTGGTGATAAAGCCAACCTCGATTAAAATGGAGGGCATTGCAGAATATTTTAACACGGTAAGTTCAACGCTGTTTTTGGTGCCTCTGTCCCGCGCACCGGTTTTCTGAATAACGGCGTTCTGCACGTTTTGTGCAAAGCTTTTGTCAGTCACCCCGGCTAAGGGTTTGCTGGTTTCCAGTTTGCCCCAGGTTTCAATTCCGTTGGCTGCTTCATTGCCGTCAACAGAATTTGTGTGAATGCTTAAAAACAGAGCCGTTTTTTCGCTGTTGGCAAGTTCAGGACGGGACTTTCTCACCACGTCTTTTTCTGTTGTGCGCGTCATAACCACACGCACTCCGTTTGCCTCTAAAATATCCCGTACTTTCAGCGAAACCGCAAGATTAATGTCCGTTTCTTTCCAAACTGTGCCGTCCTCATCGGTAAAGCACGCTCCCGGGTCGCTTCCGCCGTGCCCCGGGTCAATGGTGATGGAGCGCGAAGGCTCAATCACGATGTCTGGCTCGACCGGTGGGTCAGGCGTAACCACTGGAGGGGGATCGGGCTCAGTTGTGCCGGAACCGTTACCAATGGTTACGGTAAGCTTTTTCCCCGCCAACGACACGTTATATTTCTGTGCACTTTTTAAGTCGAATACCACGCGCAGAGCGTCTTTGTGCTGCCCAAACCGAACCTTTGAAACAATGGCTGAATCCAGTGTGCTGTCTTGAATGGAAGATGCCATTTTTGCGCCGGCAATATCCACGGCAACCCGGTCTGGTTCCGTTAAGGTAAAAGACGAATATTTCACATTTTCTTCAGAAAAATTCAACACCGCAGTAAAGCCGCTGTCGCCGGAAGAACAGCTATAAGACTGCAGTGTAGACGTATATGAATTGGTTACAGGCGGTTTTACCGCCCCGCCGTTCGTGGTGATTAAAATGGTGTCGGTCACCGAGTCAAAATCCACGCCAAATCCCAAAGACTCCGATACATACCGCACGGGTATCATGGTTTTTGCATTAATAATTTTCGGCGCAATAGGCATTTTTTCCGCCGCGCCGTTTTTATACGCTGTTGTGTTGTTTATGTAAAGAATAATTTGTGTGCTTCCATAATTCACGGTCACCTTTTCGTTTTCCGCATTCCACAGAACCTCTGCCCCAAGCTTTTCAAACACGTCCCTTGCCGGAACAACCGAATAGTCGTTAAAAACAATGGGCGGAACTTCGCAGTTTACCGTTTCATTGTTAATTTTCAGGTTAAAAAAACTGCCGATATAGGTGTGCCATTCCCCGTCATAATAAATTTCATTCGCCGCAGAAGCCGTTGCCGTGCCAAAAAGCAAAATAGCAATCATTAAGGCCTGCAGCAAGCTGAATGCCCGTTTCATTGTGTAACCTCCTTTAAAAACCGTTTTTTCGCATATATGTCTCCAAAATGAGTGCGGCCGAAAGCGTATCCACCGCGCCCTTGCGTTTTTTTCCTCTTACGTTCATCTCACTGAGCATTCCGTGGGCGCTCACAGTGGTGAGCCGCTCATCGCAAAACTCTATTTTCGCATCAGTAAAGGATTTCAGCTTCTGCGCAAATTCTTTCGTGGCGTCTGCGCGAAATCCTTCCGAATTGTCCATGTTTTTCGGAAGCCCAATCACAATGGTTGTAACTTCTTTTTCTTTTATAATAGATTGAATCTTGTAAAACAGGCTGTCTGTCCCGTCGTTATCAAGCGTTTCATAGCCCTGGGCCATAATTCCCAGCGGGTCGGAAAGCGCAATGCCAACTCTGGCGTCGCCAAAGTCAATTCCCATCAGTCTCAAGATATATCACCGCTTTTTTCAAATTCGTCGGCCCTGTTAATCAGTGCCATAGCCATGTCCACATTTTCCATCGCCTTAGCTTTCAGCTCCGAAACCTTTTCTTCTAACGACGCTTGAATTTCCTCCCGGTTTAAGGTGATGCTGCGCGCCATGGAAACCAGTTTCTCGTCTGAAAAATCATCCAGATTCAGCGTAGCGTTTACGCCGATATATTTCACAAAACCGCTCACCTTAGGGTCATAGGAAAGGCCAATGGCCGGCACGCCGGATTCCGACGCATATATCATAGAATGAAGACGCATGGCGATGATTAAATCGCATGCATTCACAATTCCCACAATTTCCCTGGCTTTGTAAAGTTTGGTAAGCGTGTAGCTTTTAATGTTCATTTTTGCTGCAACCTCTTTGGAAACGGTAATATCGTCCGGGTGTTTCAGTGGAATCCAAACAGGAATATAGTCATACTGTCTGCAAATTTGCTCAATCCCCCGGGCAAGTTGATTCCAAAACGACGGTTTACACGACCACCAGCTGCGGATGGAAATGCCCAAAAGCTTTTTCCCCGCCGGCACCCCTTCTTCTGCGAGCAGTGCCTGTGCTTCGTCCCGGTTGATTCCGTCAATGGTAAGTGCTGGGTCCGCGGTGATTTTCACCCGGTCAAGCCCAACGCCCATGCGCTTGATTTCATAATAGGAATTGGTATCCCGCAGGGAAATAACATCCACCTTGTTCAGCACGTCGCGCACCTTGTCCCTGTTTTTTGCCTTTGTAACCGGCCCAATGCCGTTGGCATAAAACATAACGGGAACGTTAAGGCCCACCGCCTGCTTCACTACGGTAAGGTAATACCATAGCGATTTATCGCTGGTCACGTCCTGAATCAAGCTGCCGCCGCCAAAAATAAGCAGCTTGCTTTGTTTTAAGGCTGTTCTGATTTTAAAAAGGTTGTAGCGGTTCATTGCATGAACGCCATATTCCTGCTCTGTAGCCTGCGGATCTTTCGACAGCACCAAAAGACGGATATCTTCCTTTTCACCCCGCAGGTTTTGCAGCATTGCAAACAAAAGCGATTCATCGCCGGAATTTTTATATCCGTAATAGCCAGAAATCACAGCGTCCCACTTTTTCGTGTCCGACGCCGCAACATACATCTTTATGCAGTCCTGCGCCATTTTTGACAGGGAATAAGAATTTAAAATAAGCTCCCTGCCAAACCGGCCAAGCCGGGCATTTTCATCAACAGAATTGTTTAAAAGGGTTTTCACATCTTTTAAAAGCTTATCACAGGAAGACAACGCAAGGCCCCGGCAACAAAAGTTCGTTTCAATTGCACTGTCTAACTTTGTTTCGTCAAATATGCCGATATACCCCTCGTTGCCCGCAACAATTACCGGTTTTTCACAGGCCATAGCCTCTAACGCGGAACGGGATACACCGACAAAAATATCGCCTAAAGCGGCAAATTTATAAATATCAGTTCTGCCGCCGGTTAAAATAATCCGACGGCTGCCAAGCCTTTTGTTCATTTCTTCTGTTTTTTTCTGAAGCTCTAAAAATACATTGCCGCCGCCAACGATTACAATTTCAATATCCGGAAATTCCTTTACAATTTCCGGCGCGATTTCCACCAGTTCAAAGGCAAGCTGGGCACGGTCTTTGTCCATGCGGCTGATGTAGACAATTTTTTTTGAATCCGGCGACAGCGAGAATTCTGAGATAACGCTTGAAGCGTCTGCCTCCCGGCAAAACTTGTTAGTGTCAATGCCGTTAATCGTGACGTAAATATCTGCAGGGTTGGTGTGGTAGTTTTCCATGAGATAGGCTTTAATATCCTCGCTCACGGCCATAACCTTTTCGCCCCAGTTAGAAACATATTTTAGCCCGTGGGAGGTGTCGAACACCCAATGGGCGGTGGTAACAAACGTAAATTTCACAAATTTATTTAAAATGCCGCACAAAAAGGCAGGAATTCTGCCGTGGGCATGGACAATTTCGATTTTTTCATCTTTTATCACTTTATTTAACGCCCGCAGGGATTTTGCGATATTAACAGGAGTTTTCGAGTGCATGGGAATTTTATAATGGTGAATTCCAGCCTCTTTTAAATTCTGTTCATAAACGCCGCCGTTTGAAACGACAACAACATAATATCCCATGCGCTTAAGTTCTAAAGACAATTCTAAAACGTGAGTTTCAGCGCCGCCTATATCAAATCTGGTTAGCGCCATTAAAATCCTTTTCCCAGCCATATTTGTCATTCCCTAAGCTCCTTTAATCCAGTTCAAACATAGTTTTATTTTTTATTATATCCCAAAACATCTTTTTTTTCAACGAATATTCAGAATTTGTAACAAAAATATTACATAAGCCGTACAAAATTTTGAAAAAATGATTGACTTCACTCCCTCTTTTCGATATGATAAAGAAAAAGTTCAGAAAGGATGATTTTCTTGCATAAACTATGGTACAAAACAGAGGCCCTTACCTGGAACGAGGCGCTGCCGCTGGGCAACGGACGTCTGGGCGCAATGGCATATTCCGGCGCAGTTTCTGAAAAATTCATGTTCAACGAAGAAACCCTGTGGGGCGGCTATCCTCACGACCGGTCGAACCCTGAGGCCGCACAATATATTCCGCAGCTGAAAGAACTTATTCAAAATAAAAAATACCGTGAGGCAGACAAGCTGGTAACGGAAAAGCTGATTGGAACCGAGGCTTCGGCTTATCTTCCCTTTGGCACGCTGACTGTAGATTTAAAAAAAGACAGTGATTTTTCCATGCGCTATGCCCCCGGAGACAGCTCTTTTTCAGAAAGCACCATTAAAAACTACCGGCGGGAGCTGGACTTAAAAACCGCTGTTGTATCTTCATCATTTCAATTTAACGGCAACACCATTGCCAGACGGGCCATTGTTTCCAAGCCGGACAATGTGTTTGCCGCTGAGATTTGTGCTGAGCAGGAGAGCAGCCTGCACTTTGATGCATATTTATCCTGCGCCATAGACCACAGCGTAAAAAGCGGGACGGATTCTGTTCTCATCACCGGACGGTGCCCGGCGGATATTGACTATTACGCAAAAGAAAAGGGCGCGCAGAAATATTACTATGATGAAGAAAAGGACACCATTCCCTTTTGCGGTATGATAAAAATTGTTACAGACGGCAGTATTGTCTGCTCCGGCGGCGTTTTGTCTGTGAGCCACGCAAGCCGCGCACTCATTTTGGTTTCCATTCAAACAGGTTACTCTTCCTGGTGCAAATCCCCCTCAAAAGAGGGGAAAGACTATTTAGCCCTTTGCCAAAAAGACATTTCCGGCGCTTCCCGCTTTACGTTTGAAGAACTGTTACGCCGCCACCTGGAAGATTACCAGCCGCTTTACAGCCGGTGCGAAATCACCCTGGGCGAGGAGGACAGCCGTCCTACAGACGAGCTGCTGCGTGACGCGGCTGCAGAAAAATTCCCCCAAAGCCTTGCGGCGCTGATGTTCCACTTTAGCCGCTATCTTTTAATTTCTTGTTCCCGGGAGGGAACGCAGCCGTCCAATCTGCAGGGAATTTGGAACAGGGAGATTATGCCCCCCTGGCGCAGCGACTACACGGTAAACATTAACACAGAAATGAACTACTGGAGCGCAGAAATGAGCGGGCTTCCCGAGTGTCACATGCCCATTTTCCCGTTTTTAAAAGAGCTTTCCCAGGCAGGCAGAACAAGCGCGAAAAACCACTTTGGCGCAAACGGCTGGGTGCTGTGCCATAACTGCGACGTGTGGCGCCTCACTTCCCCAGCCGGAATCGGCGCAATGCACGCCTTTTGGCCCATGGGCGGACTGTGGCTGTGCCGCGAGATTTGGGAGCACTACGACTATACCAGGGACACAGAGTTTTTAAAAGAAAATTTTGAAACGCTGACCGGCGCGCTGGACTTTTTGTGCGACTGGCTGTACAAAGGCGAAGACGGATTCCTCACAACCGTTGCCTCCACCTCTCCGGAAAACCGCTATGTGCTGGACGGAGAGCTGGTTTCCGTTTCCGGCATCACCGCAATGGACATTGGGATTATCGATGATTTTGTAACCTACACCGGCAAAATTTGTGAGATTTTGGGCGGAAAAGAAGACGTTAAGAAAAAATGCGACTACATAAAGAAACATTTAACGCCACTTAAAATTACAAGCGACGGACGCATTATGGAGTGGAACGAGGAATTTCAAGAACACGAACTTGGCCACAGGCACATTTCCCATATGTATGCTCTGCACCCGGCAGGTCTCATTCAAGAGGGCACGCCCCTGTTTGATGCCTGCAAAAAAACCTTAAAAACACGGTTAGAGAACGGCGGCGGTCACACAGGCTGGAGCAACGCCTGGATTATCAATCAGTTTGCCCGGCTATTAGACGGGGAATTGGCTTATCAATATGTGAAAAACATGTTCATCAAATCCACCTATAAAAACCTGTTTGACGCCCATCCCCCCTTCCAGATTGACGGAAACTTCGGGTTCGCAGCAGGTCTTGGCGAAATGCTTGTAAAAAGCGCTCCCAATGAAATTACCCTGCTTCCGGCGGTGAGCCAAGAGATGGACAAGGGCGCGGTACACGGCATGCGTGCCCGGGGCGGATATTCTGTCAGCTTTTCATGGGCGGACGGGAAAATTTCCGAATACCGCATAACAAAAGACGGAAGCGAAATAGCCTCGGGTAACAACAAACCCTATCCGCTGAAACTTTTATTTTAACAAAAGAAACGCCTGCAGAAAATCTGCAGGCGTTTCTTTTAAATTTCACTTCGAATGTATCTACCGCGGTAAAGCCTTTTGGCCTTTTCCGTTACCGCTTTTACAAATTCGCCTTTCGCGTTGGTATAGCCGTCCCGGTCAAACTCAAAGGGTTTCCACAGCCCCAGCTTCAGTGTTTCATATTCTTTTGCAGTTTCAGGGTGTTCAATCAAATAATCCCGAAAGTAAAGCTCGTCGTTGTCCCCAAACAGCCGCACATGAATGTGATACACCTTCTCGGCAAACCCCTCCGGCAGATAGCCTTTCACAAACGACATGCGGGTTTTGGTTCTGTACATATGTATATAACCGTGCTTCGCCAGAGTTTCAAAAACCGCCGAAAAATCTCCGCCGTCTGCCTCCACTAAAATATCTACCGTGGGTTTTGCCCAGATCGTATCAACCGAGGTACTGCCGATGTGGCTTAAAATCATATTGTCCAGCTTTAAAATTCTCTTTAACGTTTCCTTTTCTTCCAAATACCAGTCTTTCCAGCAGTCCTTGTGTTCACTCAAAATAATTGGATACAAATGCCACAGTTCCTCTGAAGACATCTCTGATTGGTCTTTTTTCATGTTGGACGCCTCCTGTAAAGCCATTTATTCTCTGTATAGACTTATTATACCATATTCTATCTTCCCGGGCAACCGGCACCAAATTCTTAGCGGCATATTAACGTAAAAAAGGCAGCTGTGCGCTTTTCAATTGATTGCGTGTGTGATATAATGAATCTTATAGAAACTGAGGCGGTAGCAAACGCCGCCTAAAAGCCGCAGTTCATGATTTTAGTTTGATCGGAGGGCGGAAAAAATGAAATTGAATTTAAAAGCGCTGTTTCCTTTCACCGTGCGGGACGGGCTGGTAATGCTGTTTTTTTTGGCTGCAGCAACGCTGCTTTGCTGTGTTATCCGAATTTTTGACAGCGGAAATGTCTACGTTTCTATGATATATTTGCTGGCAGTGCTGCTCACATCCCGGTTTACAAACGGATACCTATTTGGAATTCTGTCGTCAGTCGCGGGTGTGCTGTGTGTGAATTATATTTTTACATTTCCTTTCTTCGAGTTTAATATGACCATGGCCGGATATCCCATTACCATTATCAGCATGCTGACGGTGTCGGTCATCACCAGCACCATGACGACACAGATTAAACAGCAGGAAACTTTAAAGGCCACAGCGGAAAAGGAAAAAATGCGCAGCGACCTGCTTCGGGCTATTTCTCACGATTTGAGAACGCCGCTGACCTCCATTGCAGGCATGAGCGATATGCTGATGGAAGACGAACAAAAATTTTCACCGGAAGAACGGCTGGAAATTCACAAAGAAATTCGAGAAGACGCAAGCTGGCTCATTCGCATGGTGGAAAACCTGCTTTCTATTACCAGAATTCAGGAGGACACAAAAACCCTGGACAAAATTCCCGAAGCGGCGGAGGAAATTATTTCGCACGCAGTCCTGCGTTTAAAAAAGTATTATCCAGAAGCCTCGGTTACCGTTTCTGTTCCCCAAAAAATTCTGTTTGTTCCCATGGACTGTGTTCTAATTGAACAGGTACTGATTAATTTAATGGAAAATTCCATCCGCCACGGCAAATGCGCAACGGAACTGAAAGTAGATGTGAAAATCGAAAGCGGCTGGGCGCGTTTTACTGTAACAGACAACGGCTTTGGCTTTCAAAAGGAGATATTGGATAAAATTAACGACGGAGAATTTATCGCCGCGTCGCAAACACAGGACAACAACCGGAATATGGGCATTGGGCTTTCTGTATGCTCGTCTATTATAAAGGCCCACGGTGGTGTAATGAAGGCGGAGAACGGCAGGGACGGCGGCGCTTTCGTCAGCTTTTACCTGCCACTTGACGAGGAGGAAAATAATGAGTAGAAAAAAAACAATTATGGTTGTAGAAGATGAAAACAACATCTGCAAATTCATAAACGCACTGCTTAAAACCAACGATTACACCGTGGTGACAGCACCCGACGGCAACACAGCACTAACCATGATTCCCAGCTATGTGCCCGACGTAATCCTTCTGGATTTGGGGCTCCCCGACATTGACGGGTTAGATATTATAAAAGATATTCGAAAATGGTCGAACATCCCCATTATCGTAGTTTCTGCTCGGGAACATGAAAACGACAAAATTGCCGCTCTGGACGCAGGAGCCGACGATTATATCACCAAACCGTTCAGCGGCGGCGAATTGCTGGCCAGAATCAGAACGTCTCTCAGACACAAGCGGATGAACCTTGACGAAGGCCTGGAAAAAATTAAAACCTATCAGTCGAAGGATTTAAAAGTCGATTTTGAAAAATATATGGTAACCGTACGAGAAGAAGCTGTGCACCTGACAAATATTGAATTTAAAATTATTGAGCTTTTGTCTAAATATTCGGGCAAGGTGCTGACCTACGACTATATTTTAAAAGAAATTTGGGGTCCTTATGCCAGCGAAGACAACAAAACCCTCCGGGTAAACATGGCAAACCTGAGGCGCAAGTTAGAGAAAAACCCTGCCGAGCCGGAATATCTGTTCACAGAGCCAGGCGTTGGATATCGCATGGCGGAAAGCGAATAAACAAAACCGGACTTTTCAGAATTGAAAAGCCCGGTTTTTTAATTTACCTTATTTCTTCATAGCTTCTTCTGCCGCTGGTGTCGGTAAATTCAGCAAATATCCTGCTGTAGCCAACCCCGTTTCTGCGGCACAGGGAAGTAAGCTTTAAAGCGTCGCCCCTTGCGCATTTCGCCGCATAGGAACAGCCGCCGCGGCTCAATTCCTTTGGCGTTTGAATAATTTTAACAAAAAGTCCGTTATCCTCCGCCAGCCGTTTAAACCGAAATGCCGCAGTCTGCGACACAAATGTTACAAGACATCTTTGCATACTTTCACCGCCGCTTTCATTCTATATAACATTATATTCTGAAAATTCTGTTTTGACACAGCGGCTTTTTGGCAAACATCTTAAATTTGTGAAAAAAGGTTGAAATTTTCTGAAAAAAAGTGTAAAATAAAATATATGTTTTTATAAAGGATGTGTGCTTGAGCGAAATGGACGATGCAATTCACAAAAATCACCGCGAACGCATGCGAAAACGCTTTTCAGAACACGGTTTCGACGGTTTTGCTGAACACGAGGTTTTGGAAATGCTGCTTTACTACGCTATCCCCAGACGCGACACCAATCCTTTGGCACATTCCATTTTGAACGAATATAACTCAATTGCAAACGTGTTTGAGGCAGACGTGTCTGAGCTGGCCAAGCTTCCGGGCCTGAGTGAAAGCAGCGCAACGCTCCTTTCCATGGTGCCGCACCTTTCCCGCGTTTACGAAAAATCGAAATGCGACAGGGACAATTTGCTGCACGACACCGAAAGCATTGGCCAATATGCAGTTTCTCTTTTAAAAGGCAAGGTGAACGAAGAGTTTGCTTTAATCTGTCTGGACGCAAACCGGCGCGTTCATTGGAGCGGCATCATAGCCAAGGGCACCATTGACAGGATTGAGGCTTATCCACGTCTGGTTGTTGCAGAGGTGATTAAGCACAACGCGAAAAACGTTGTCTTTGCGCACAACCATCCCCACAGCACGCTAATGCCCTCTGCTGCCGATAAAAACACAACGAAAAAGCTGGCAGAGATTTTAAAGGGCATTGACGTTGCCGTGGCCGACCACATAATAGTTGCGGGGAACCGGTTTTACAGCATGGCGGAAATGGGATTTATTTTTTAGCCTTTGGCTTGAAAATTAAGGCCATGACAAAGCCAAACACAACGGCTGCGGCAATTCCTGCGGCAGAGCCTGTTACGCCGCCGGAAAAAATTCCCCAAAAACCGTGGTCCTGCACACCCTTTGCTGCGCCTTTCGCCAAGGTATATCCAAAACCCGTCAGCGGAACAGTGGCGCCTGCACCTGCAAATTCTACCAACGGTTTATACACGCCGATTAAGGTTAAAAATACACCCGCCGTGACGTAGATAACCAAAATTCTGGCCGGGGTGAGTTTAAATTTGTCTATTAACACCTGTGCAATGGCGCAAAGAAGCCCGCCTACACAGAACACAATAAGATATTGCATCGTTTTAATTTCCTTTCAAAATGGATTTTTATTTATTTTACGATTATTATAAAAAATTATACAAAATTAAAGTTTAGGAGCGATGATATGTCAGGACATTCCAAATGGGCAAACATCAAACATAAAAAGGAGAAATCCGACGCGAAAAAGGGTAAGATTTTCACAAAACTGGGACGTGAAATCACCGTGATTGTAAAAGCGGGCGGCCCGGACCCCGAATCGAATTCCAAGCTTCGCGACGTCATTGCCAAAGCAAAGGCAAATAACATGCCCAACGATAACATTGACCGATGCATTAAAAAGGCCTCCGGCGAGCTTGGAGCGGACAACTATGAAGAAATTACCTATGAGGGATACGGTCCCAGCGGCGTTGCCGTAATTGTGGAAACGCTGACGGACAACAGAAACCGCACGGCAGGCGACCTTCGGCACTATTTTGACAAGTTTGGCGGCAATCTTGGCCAAAACGGCTGCGTAAGCTTTCTGTTCGACAAAAAAGGCGTTATCATTATTGACAATTCGGAGGAAGAATTAGAAGAAGACGCCGTTATGATGGACGCGCTGGACGCCGGCGCAGAGGATTTTACCGCCAACGAAGACTGTTTTGAAATTTTGACCTCAACAGATAATTTCAGCAACGTGCGCGACGCGCTGGAGAAAAAGGGTTATTCGTTTGCTTCTGCTGAAATTGAACAAATTCCGCAAACCACTGTGACGTTAACAGATGAAAAAGACCTTTTGTTTATGGGCAAACTTATTGATAGTTTAGAAGATAACGACGACGTGCAAAGCGTTTGGCACAACTGGGAAGAATAGGTTCAAATTTAAAAGCCGCAGCACAAAAGCTGCGGCTTTCTTTTTATTTCTTTTTTGCCAATTGATAGCTTGCATCAATCCGGCTTAAAATTTCGCAGATAGGAACGGAGCCGTTTAAGCAGATTGTGTACCAGTGTTTTTTATTCATGTGGTATCCCCCAAAAAAGCGTTTCCCATCAACAATTTGTTCAATTTCCTCCGGCAGGGCGCGCAGGTCTAAAATTTCAACGATTTCAGAACCATCAAGTCCAAGTTTTGTTTTTGGCACTTTTAGAAACGCAGCATACCACTTTTGCGTGTCCTTCCTTCTTAAAATTGCGTTATCCGGCAGCTTGCTCCACAAAAATTCCAGTTCATCGCCATAGGTCTTTTCTGCATATTCCATAATCTGTTTTGCCTGCTCGGTTTTAAAAACCTCATAATAAAAACAGCGTTCAGCAATTTTTACCAGCACTTCCTCACAGGCCGCTGTGACAGTTCCCACAAACCCGCCTCCGGCGCCCGGCATATGCACCAAAACATATTCCTCCCGAAGAAACGCGTCGAAAACCTTAACAGAAACTTTTCCCGCGTCAGACACAAAAATCTCCATTTCAAACTCACCGTTAAGCAGTTCATATGAATTTTGATAGCCGCCGTCTGATTTTGCAAACCCATTGGCCAATAGACGGTTAAAATCCGGCACCCTGTTTTTAAAAATTGCTAATGTGTCAATCAAAACAAAACCTCCATAAAGAACCGGACGTTTTAATTTTTAAATCTTTGTAACAAAACAAAAAATGTATTGATATTTTATTGCGCCGGTGGTATAATAAGTTTAACAAAAGAGCCTCCCTGGGATGTTCGTGATTTACGATTTTTATTTTACCAACATTTTTTATAAGGGAATCTAACTTCGTCTGTGGCGCATATGCCCCCCGCGGATACGCGGCCAGGGGACATGTAAAGCAGATGAGAGGATACCCACCTGCTTAGGCAGGTAAAAATAAATCGAACAACACGGCACCCTGGGGACTTTTTTGTATTTTTATGATAGTAGTCCCAAAGCGGCCAAAAGCTCTTTTGTGCACAGTTCAAAGTTCACCCCATAGCTTCTGTCGCCTGATGTTTTTCTGGTTTTTAAAATACAGTCAATTACATATTCGGCCGCAATTTCGGCCGCTTTTTTTGTGTCTTTTCCAAGCATTACAGCCGCTGCCAGCGCGCTTGCAAATACGTCGCCTGTGCCGCTGTAAAAAACGTCGATTTTTTCGGTTTCAATTATTTCCAGCCGAACGCCGTCCCACACTGCCGTGCCCACTTTTTGCGGCCCTGAATGAATGCCTGTCAGAACAATCTGCCCCCGGCACACAGGTTTTAGCTTTTCAATCATGGTCTCGATGTAGTCTTGTGAATGCGTCCCGCTTTCAAACGGCACATCAGTTAAAAACGCCGCCTCCGTCACGTTGGGAACAATTATGTCTGCTTTTTGAAGCAGCCGTTTCATCTCTTTGGCAAAAGACTCATCAAACCCGTCATACAGCCTGCCGTTATCCCCCATTACAGGGTCAACCAAAACAAACTCTGACGGCAACAGTTCCATGATTTTTTCAACGCAGGACACCTGCCTCTTCGAGGCTAAATATCCTGTGTAAATTCCGTCAAACGTCAGTCCCAGCGACTTCCAGTGTTCGGCTTCCATCAGTAAATCGTCAGTTAAATCGCGGAACGTATATCCCGAAAAACCTGTGTGGGATGACAAAACCGCCGTTGGCAGCACACAGGTTTCAATGCCCGCCGCGCTCAAAATTGGAATGGCCGCTGTTAAGGAGCATTTCCCAAAGCACGATATATCGTTAATTGCAATGATTCTTTTCTGTCTGTTCATAAAACGCTCTCACATTCATATCATTTAAAGGTATTATACCATAAAATAAGTTCATGTTCCATATAATTTGTTCACAAAATTTGCATTGAAATTATAAAAATCGTGTGGTATAATAAATTTAATTGCAAAATTTTGTTGATACTGCAGAAAGGTTGAATACTATGAAAAAATTAATTGGCTTTATTTTAATATGCGCAGCACTTTTAACGGTTTCAGGCTGCGGCGGAAATAAAAATCAAGAAAACACAGACCCTGCACAACCGTCTTACAACACTGAGGCCACTGAATCGGACGAAGGCGTTCAGACCACTGAAGACGGATCGTTAATTGTTCCTTCCTATTCAGAAGGATATGGAAACAGCAATGGCAGGCTCATTGTGACAACACCGGAAACCAACGGTAACTATGATGTTTTAACATACAATTTTCCCAACAGCACGTTAGAGTCAATCACCTATGAAATGCACTTTGCCGACGAAGCACAGGCAAAAACAATTTTTGAAGAAAAGCAAAAAGCAAACGCGGCCGACTTAAAAATTGAGGGAAACGTTGTAACTTACACCGACACCGACAGCAATTGGATTGGCCACAAAAAGCGTGATTTAATTGATAACCTTTCCAAAACATGGGAACAGCTGGGCTACAAAGTAACAAATGAATAAATTAAAATTTATGTAAAGGAGTGTTTTGATGATGGAATTAAAAGGTTCAAAAACAGAAGCAAACTTAATGGCGGCATTTGCAGGAGAAAGCCAGGCAAGAAACAAGTATACATACTTTGCAAGTGTTGCAAAAAAAGAGGGATATGAACAAATTTCCGCTATTTTTCAGAAAACGGCGGACAACGAAAAAGAACATGCAAAAATGTGGTTTAAGGCACTGGGCGAGCTTGGCGACACAGCGAAAAATTTAGCCGCTGCCGCCGACGGTGAAAACTATGAATGGACAGATATGTATGCCGGTTTTGCAAAAGATGCAGAAGAAGAGGGCTTTACAGAGCTGGCTGCTAAATTCCGCGCCGTTGCCGTAATTGAGAAGTCCCACGAGGACAGATACCGCGCCCTGCTCTCCAATGTTGAGATGCAAAAGGTGTTTGAAAAGAGCGAGGAAACTATGTGGGAGTGCCGCAACTGCGGACATTTGGTAATCGGCAAAAAAGCGCCTCAGGTTTGTCCTGTTTGCGCACACCCTCAAAGCTATTTTGAAGTGCGCGCTGAAAACTATTAATATAAATTTAGTCCGGTGCAGAAATTTTTCTGCACCGGACTTTTTTGCTCTTTTTATGTTTCGCCGTCTATTATCAGTTCCACCCGTTCTACCGTTATATTGTCCAGAATGTAATCTGTTCTGTCAATTACCGCAACGGATACAATGGTTTTATCCGACAAAAGACAGCCGTCAAAACATTCGGAAAGAACCAACAGTTCAGACGGATTATCTGTCATGCAATAAGTTCTTCCTGATGGTTTTTGCGGCTCAGGCCAAAATATTTGCCTGTCTATGAAATGAAAATTTTCGGAAATATTCTTTCGTTCTGCGCCGTTAACCAAAACTGCAAAATGGTCAATGCCCTCTTTGGCATTAGATATCAACAGCTTTACGGTAGCTTTTCTCCCACCAAAATCACCAATCGTTTCAACAGGAATATCCACGAAACCTCCGTCATTGGGAATCTCTGCAGGCAGCGGAGCGTAACAGTTTGTGGTAAAACTTCCGGTTATATAAGGATAACCGCCGCGCCGTTCAGCCACATATTTTCTTTTTTTGTTCGCATCCTGCGATTCTATATAGCTTTCATAATATTCCTTAAAATCCTGGCCTTCTTCATAAGCATCGCCAGAAGACGCCTGGTCAACGCCGATTTTTTTCATTTCATTTACAGGCGCCGGAGCGAAATTAAACCCCACTATGCCGTCTGCGCCCTTGTAAAACCAATTTAAAATGAGGCCCCTGTAAAACTCTTTTGGCATAAAATGGAGCGCATCAGACGAGTGGTGTACGTCCCAGCAGGGATAAAGCATAACATCGTGTCCCATAGTAATTTGTTTATACCAATCCACTTCAACGGTTACACTTCGAGAACCAAGTACAAGAAAATCTACAGCATCCTTTTGAATCCAACTTTCCACGTCAAAGCCATCATCATGACAAACTCTGTTATTTTCCGGAACCTTTGCTCCAATTTTTATTGCCGGACTAATTCTTTTTATGCGATTTTTTAAATCGCACATAAACTGCGTTAAACAATGCCGCTCCTCCCATTGCCTTCCCACCGGCAGGCAGGGCAAATGTCTCGAAAAATCAATACAAATCCCATCAAAATTATATTTCCGCATAATACTTGTGATATAATCCAGCTTAAATTGACGCAGGCCCTCCGAAGCAAAATTCCAATGCCCTTCGCGCCACCAAGTTTTAATAATCCAATCAGGATGGGAAAGTTTCGTTTTGTTCCAGCCATCTTTTCCCTTTAACTTTTTCACATGAGAGCTGTCAACCTCGGAAATTCTGTGATGAAATATACTTTCAATTCCCCGTTTATGGCATGCATCAATTAAAACCTGCATCATGTCAATACCGCGTCCTTTAAAACATTGATAAATGTCTGTGTTGTTGCTCTCGCACTCCTGTGGAAGAAAGCAATGACTTTCCCACAAAATCGCATCTACTTTCATGCCAAGCTTATCAATATTATAAAAATAACATTTCTCCAATTTTTCAGCAGCATTAACATCAGGATTTGCCAATATATAATTCCATCCGAAATTATAATCTGCCTGCAAAATAAACTTTTTTTCCATGCCAAAAACCTTCTTTAATGAAACTCTAAATATTCCGTGGTCATGCGGTTTTTGTTCTTATCTGTCACCTCAACATAAAAGCCCTTAGCATTTGCCGGAACAGAAACGCTTATTTTCCCCGTTTTCGGATTTAAGTCCACCGTTGTCCATTCGGTGGTGGCCTGGCTTCCGGCTCCGTTTCCATACACCATTCCTGTGGTGTTGTAAATCAGCCTCGCTTTTTCCAGTCCTGCTTCTGCTTCACAGGTGAACGACGCGGTTCTGCCGCTTAACGAAATTTTACTCAGTTTTGGCAGCGCCGGGCCGCCTTTCAGCATGTGGTCGGCATAGGAAAACAGCTCGTCAATCTCGCCGGTTCCGCCTGAACCGTGCTGCTGCGAATGGCCGCCGCCTAAAATAATCAGCACGTCTGAGTTGGTTTCTAAAGCACACTGTGTAGTGGCATGCAGTGAGAAAAACGTGTCGTTAGACACATTGATCCAAAAGACAGGCATGTTTGCATCAACCGTATTTTTAAAGGTATATTTTCCGTCCCAAACACTGGTGGGATGAATGGTGCCCGTGCTCATAGGCAGATTGCCGCAGCCGTAAACCGGCATTGCAAACTGAAATCTGGTATCCTCACCCATACCGCGGCTTGCGATAATGCCGCCCCAGGAAATGCCGGTTAAACCAATTTGATCTTTTTGCACCTCCGGCATGGCGTTTAAAAGGTTATAGGAAAGGCTGATGTCAGACGTCGCGTGATACATAAACTGGTCTTCTTTTTCGCCTTGCAGTGCCGTATCACTGATGTCTGAACGCCGGGGGCCGGGGTTATATTGAAGCGCCGAACCGTCCGGCATGGTGTTGTCATTTTTTGCATCCGGCTCTCTCCAGTAAAACGAAATTGCCGCATAGCCCTTTTTGTTCCAAAGCTGCACCCAATCTTTATACGCATGCCCGGCAGCGCCGTGAGTCAGCACCATTGCGGGCACTTTGTTTTCCGCAGAAGCGCCCTCCGGCAGCCCCACATAGGCAAACACCTGAGTGGGCAGGCCGTTATATTCCATTCCGTCGAAGAAAACGCCGTTTAAATTTCCCTCACGCATTTTGGAAATGACGTCATAGCGCACCGTTCTCTGCTTGGGGTCGGTTACGTCTTTTGTATATTGTTTGAAGGGATTTTCCTTTTCAAACAGTTCTTTTGCAACCAGGTTTGCCGCAAACTTTGCACCGGTTGCACTGAAATGAATGTAATCTTTGTTTTCTGCCGCCTGTTTTGCCGAATCGCTTACGGCGCCAATCTGCTCAAAATAGGAAAGCTGGCTTTTAGACAAAAACAGCGCGTCGTATGAGGTCCTCACCTTTCCGTCCTTTTCCGTGCCCTGATAGTCCTTGTAATTTTCCCGCATTCTGCCGTTCAAATCTGCCACCGTAAATCCAAAGCTTGCGGCCACAGATTTCACGCTGTTAATTAGCGGGTTCAGCCGATTGTTCGCATCAATGGTGCTGCCAACAGCCGCAGGTGTAACAAAAATGCCCTGCGCGCCTGCCGCTTTTATGCCCTGTGCCAGCTTTAACAGATATGCGCTGTAATAGTTTTCGCTTTTTGCGGGATCAACGCTGTCTGCGCCGAACGCCACCATCACAAAATCACCTGCAGTCACACGGGGCAAAACCTCCTGCCATGCGCCGTTTTCAACATAAGAAGCCAAATTCTCCTCATTTTCAGCGCAGTTTTCCACCGTAATATTCGTTACCACGTCCGCCACATATTCGCCCCAGCCCTGCTGCGGAAATTTGTCCGCGCCCTGGGCGGCGGCTACGCCGTCACCCACAATAAACAGCGTGGGCTTCCCTTCTTCAGCAAACACTGCATAGCAGGAAAGCATGGCCATAACAGCCGCTAAGGCCAGCAATAACAGTTTCTTTTTCATTTTCGTGTCTCCCCTTTTTTTCAATATTTAAAATAATTATATCCCAGCCCAAACAAATTGTCAACACACGCGGCAAAAGTGGTTGAAAAATAAGCCGCGTTTTTGTATAATAAAAAAGAGGTGACAAGCAATGAACGAATTAAAAGCTGAAATAAATCGTTTAAAGCAAATTAAACCGGGCATAGATTGTTCCTATAAGACCGTGAACGGCGTTCGGCTGCCGGTGGAAATTTATGTTCCCGAGGATAACAAAAACAAGCAAACCCTTGTAATTGCAATTCACGGCGGAAGCTGGTATGCCGTGAAAGAAGACGCAGTCACCTGGGACGGCAGCTGGATGAATTTTCAGGCGCAGTATTATGTAAGCAAGGGCTTTACTGCCGCTGTGTTTTCCTACCGCTCCATCGACTTTGACGAAACCACAACCGTATTCGATTTAATTGACGACTGCAAGGATGCGGTTGCCTTCATACGCCGGCAAACCGAAACAACGCGGCTAATTTTAATGGGCGACTCTGCCGGCGGCCACTTAAGCCTGATGCTCGGCATAGACGACAGCATAAACGCAGACATGGTGGTTGCCGCCAACCCGGTTTTAGACTGCACCGAACCAAGCTGGAAACACATTGCAAAAACAGAGCAGGATTTTATTAAGGCCTCGCCTGCTTTTCATATTCAAAAAATAAAGCCTGCGCTTTTGCTCCTGCACGGCGACAGCGACACTGTAGTAAACTGCAAAATTACAGAGCGTTACTGCGACAGTATGAAGCAGCAAAAAAACGACTGCGAATATATTCCGCTGCACGGCGCAGAGCACGCATTCCTGCTGCAAGGCTACCGTTCAAAGGACGAAGACGTGATGCGATATATGAACATGATTGATGAATTTATTGAAAAACGGACATAAAAAAAGCGGGTAATTACCCGGGAAAACATGTATGACGAAGAAAACAAAAGTTTTTGTTCTGTTTATGGAGTAAAAAACAAAAAACAGGCCGAAGCCTGTTTTCTGCGCCTTGACAGGGGCGCTTTCGCCGCACACGCACGCACTCACACACTCACACATTCACACACAAATACACACACATAAAGCATATCCAAAGCACACTCGCAAACACGCACACTGCCCCTTCAAGGCTTTCCGTTTTGATCTCCCATAATCTTAAAAGGGTAAAGATGCGGCGTCGGAAAGTCGCACCTATAGGGGATTTATGATTGCGGGAAAGAGATGTCCTGTGGATTTTATACTTCATTTCTTTCCCGCATGTAACCAAAACTTGACAAAATTTTTCCGCAATGATATAATTGAACTGCTACGTACAATGAAATAACACTTGGGGAATATTCTGCTCTTTTTTGGTTATGTTTATATTATATCCCCAAATTTAGGTATTGTCAATACATTTTTATCCATTTTTGGGGTTTTGTTAAATTTGAACAAAATTGAGGTGTTAAAATTGTATAAATCAAACAATATCGCAGACAGAATTAAAATTCAGGCCTACAGTAATGACCTTTCTCTAAATAAAATTTTGGAAAACTGCGGATTAGGCAAAAATACGATTTCCCACATAAAAGCTGGCTCTATTCCAAGGGCTGACAATTTAGCAAAAATTGCTGATGAACTTGGCTGTTCAGTAGATTACCTTTTAGGACGAACAAATAATCCTGAAATTAACCACTAAAAATAGGGGGCGGCAATTTGTGTATCAATCTGAGAATATCGCGAAACGTGTTAAATTGATAGCAAAGGCAAACAATGTCGCTATTAAAGACTTGTTAAATAAATGTGGTTTAAACAAAAATGCTCTGTCTTCAATGCAGTGCGGTGGCTCAATACCAAGAGCCGATAACTTGGCAAAAATCGCAGATTATTTAGGTTGCTCCGTCGATTATCTTTTGGGACGAACAGACGATACTGAATTACATCAAAAATAAATGAGGTTATTTCTTATGTATGAGGCAATGCAAATATCTAAGAGAATTAAAAAAATAGCAAAATCAAAAAAGATTACGTTAAATGAAATGCTATCTGCCTGTAATTTGGGGATTAACACTATTTCACATATGAATCACGGTTCTGTACCTAAAAGTGATACGCTCGCCAAAATAGCGGACTACTTAGACTGCTCCGTCGACTATTTGCTGGGTCGAACCAACGAACCAAAGTCACACCATTTTATAAAATTATAAAATGAGGCTGGTCTATTATGTATGAGTCAGTTCAACTCTAAGAGAATAAAAAAAACAGCCAGAATGAAAAAAATTGTCTTAAAAGATATGCTGGAAGCGTGTGGACTTGCAGAAAACACACTTTCAAATATGAACAGCGGGCGCACGCCGCTTAGCAGTAACTTGGCCAAAATCGCGGATTATTTAGGCTGCTCCGTAGACTATCTGCTGGGCCGAACCGATAATCCTGAAATTAATCACTAATTAGGGGGACGGCCAATTTATGTATAATTCATACGACATTGCAAAAAGAATTAAACATATAGCAAAATTAAGAAAAATTATTTTGCAGGAGATGTTTGAAACGTGCGGCATGGGGCACAGCACCATGTCGCATTTTACAAGCGGCACAATTCCAAGAGCCGATAATTTAGCTAAAATCGCAGACTACTTGGGCTGTTCCGTAGACTATCTGCTGGGCCGAACTGACAATTCTGAAATAAACAAATAAAACCGCAGGACTTAACTTGTCCCGCGGTTTTTCTTTTCCCACCATGTTTCAAATTCTTCAACCGGCAGGGGCCTTGAAAATATAAAGCCCTGCACCAGGTCACAGCCCACCGTTTGCATATAGCTAAGCTGTTCCTCTGTTTCAATTCCCTCCGCCACAGAGGTGAGCCCCAGTTTTTTAGAAAGTGTGATGAGGCAGTCTATCACGTCCCGGGACTTTTGGTCTTCAATGTCTTTAAAAAATCTGCGGTCAAGCTTAATCGCATCAATGTCAAACTCTTTCACCAGCCCCAAAGACGAATAACCAGAACCAAAATCGTCCAGCGAACACTGAAACCCCAGCTCGTGCATCTGGCGGATACGCTGTTTCACAATGTTAATTTTGAAATTATCAAAGAAAATCGACTCTGTCAGCTCAAACTCTAAAAGACCGCTGGGAATGTTGTGCCGTTGTGCCGTTTCAGAAAACCATGTTAAAAAATTCGGGTCGTCAAAGTGCCGCCTTGAAAGGTTCACAGAAATGGGAATAGGCTTATTGCCGCTTTTTATCCACCGCTCCAAACAAACACACGCCTGCTCAAACATATAGCGGTCTAACCGGCAAATTTTGTCGCTTTGCTCAAACAGTGGAATAAACATCCCCGGGCTTATCATGCCCCGTTCCGGGTGGTTCCAGCGCACCAGCGCCTCTGCCCCGCCAACCTGCCCATCTTTTAGCCGCACCTTTGGCTGTAAATACAGTGTAAAATCGTGATTTTCCAGCGACGGCTCAAAGGCCTGTTCCAGCTCCTGCTCCTCTTTCATACGCTCTGTATAAGCGGCGTCGTAAAAGGCGCAGTCCGTATTTTCGCCGTCAAGCCTACTCTGATACGCTATGCGTGCCCTGTCCTGAATAATAGTAATATCTAAACTCAAATCCTCTACAATATACGCTCCCTTTAAAACCGTAAGGTGGTAAGGCGTTTCAATCAGTTTACTAAACCGGTTTAACTCCTTTGTCATCTCCTCAAGCCGGGCCGAAATCACTTCTCTGCTATGCTCTTTTAGGCACAAAAAGAAGTTGTCCGCCGAACTGCGGGCCACAATTTCACCTGGCTTTAACATGCCGCTCAAAGTTTCATAAACATAGCGCAGAGTTTTATCCCCTTGCTCGGTTCCAAAATTCTCGTTAATCAGCTTAAAGTTCTTAATATTAAACAGAACAATCGTAAACGGAGGCGGCTCCGCTTCCGTCAGCTTCATATATGCCTCACGAAACGCCGCGTTGTTCCTGCCGCCGGTAACACTGTCTACATAGGCAATCTGCTCTAAACGTCTGCGGCTTTTCGCGTAAAACCGGGACACGGCAAAAATGAACAGACCGAAAATCACCACAATGAAACCAATGATTAAAAAAGAGTAGAAAATATATTTCTCCGCCCGGCCCGAAATCAGGTCGGCAGGAATTAAGGTTAGCAGCGTCCAGTCGTTCACCGTTAGCGCGTGATAGGAAAGAAACAATTCTTCCCCGCTAACGGCCATGAAACGGAACACGCCCTCTTTGCGGTTCTCCAAATCCTCTTTCATTTCCATCACAGCCCGCGAAGCTTCTGATTTCCCGCTTTCATGGAAGACTGTGTCCAGCGTTAAAAAGGGTTTAATGTCTGTTGGCGAGATAATCACCTTGCCGTCGCTGTCAACAATACAGGTCAAACCCCTGCCTTCAAAGCTCGTTGGCTGAATGAGCGCCTGCATGTTTGCTTTGTTGCGCAAACCTGCCAAAACGCCTGTTATCTGATTGTTTTTATACACCGGAACGGTGTACAGCACATTTTGCCCCTCCGTATAGGCAGTTACCCGCATTTCCCCGCGGAAAGAGGCGTCAATCCCCTCCTGAAACATACTGAAAGAAAAGTCAGCAGGCACCGCCCTGCCGTCCGCTCCCAAAAAAGCCATTGCGTCAAAGCCCGAAATTTCAGACTTTCTTTCAATAAATTCTGCAAGCTCTTTGTCTGTTCCGCTCACCATGGAAATCGAGTCTGCCATCAGCTTCATTTCCATCTGAACGGCTTTCATACGGCTGGAAATGTCTCCGGCAAGCTGGGAGGACATGTCCAAAGCATAATTTTCCGTGCTATCGTGCAGAGCAGCCCGCAGAGTTGACGCGTTGATAAGCATAAATAAAAATATAAAAATCAGAAGAACCGATAAAATACCCACGCCTACCGATGGGTGAATACCTTTTTTTCCGTCCATGAAAAGTCTCCTAATGAAACGAATTTGATTATAGTTTACCATATTGCCCAAGTACAAACAACCCTTTTATCATAAAAATTTCAACTTTTTGTGTTAGAATTTCTATTTCAATTCCGACAAAAATCACTATAATAAAAGTATAAGCCAAGCAAAACGAAAAGGAGAGGTGATTAAAAATGGGTGTAATGCTTGAAATGACGGGCATTGAAAAGCGGTTCCCCGGCGTTCACGCTTTAAAGAACTGCCATTTCGACCTGAAAAAAGGCGAAATTCACGCCCTGATTGGAGAAAACGGCGCAGGCAAATCCACGCTGATGAAAATTCTCACCGGCGTATATGGCAAAGACGGCGGCACCATTTTATACAACGGTGAAGAAATCAACGTCACCACGCCGAAAGAAGCCCAAAATTTAGGAATTTCCATCATTCACCAAGAATTGAACCTAATGCCAGACTTAACGGCAGCACAGAACATTTTTATTGGCAGAGAAGCAACCAAGCTGGGCGGCCTATACCTGAGCGAATCGAAACAAAACCGCGCGGCAAAAAGCCTGTTTGAACTGTTAAATCTGGACTTAGACCCTAAAACCAAAGTGCGCGACGTAACCGTTGCCAAACAGCAAATGATTGAAATTGCAAAAGCGCTTTCGTTTAACTCGAAAATTTTGATTATGGACGAACCTACTGCAGCCCTCACCGAATCGGAAATTCGCGAGCTGTTCAAAATTATTGCGGGGCTGAAAGAGCAGGGCGTGGGCATTGTGTATATCTCCCACCGCATGGAGGAGCTGTTTGAAATTTCAGACCGCATCACCGTAATGCGCGACGGCGAATATATCGCCACAAAAACAACCGCCGAAACCAGCATGGATGAAATCATTCGCCTCATGGTGGGCAGAACCATTTATGAGCCCCCCAAAGAAGCCTCTCACGTTAAGGGCAACGACGTGGTGCTGGAAGTGAAAAACCTAAACGCCGGCAAAGAGGTGAAAGACGTTTCCTTCTCCCTCCGCAGGGGTGAAATTCTAGGCTTCGCTGGCCTCATGGGCGCAGGGCGTACCGAAACCGCCAGGGCCGTGTTCGGAGCGGATAAAATCGACTCCGGCGAAATTTTCATTAACGGTAAAAAAGCCCACATACGTTCACCCAAAGACGCCGTGAAGCACGGCATTGGCTATCTTTCTGAAGACAGAAAGCAGTTCGGCCTGGCATTGGGAATGAACATTGAGGCCAACACCGTTTTGGCAAACTATGAAAACTTTAACACTGGCGGCATTGTAAACGACAAAAAAGCGGCCGAGGCTGCAAAAAAATATGTGGATATGCTAAAAACCAAAACCCCCTCCACAAAACAGCTGGTAGGCAACTTATCCGGCGGCAACCAGCAAAAGGTGGTCATTGCGAAATGGCTGTGCCGCGACTGTGACATTTTAATTTTTGACGAGCCTACCCGCGGTATCGACGTAGGCGCGAAAAGTGAAATTTACAAACTTTTAACCGACCTGGCAGAACAGGGAAAATCCATCATCATGATTTCTTCCGAGCTTCCTGAAATTTTAAGGATGAGCGACAGGGTTGTGGTCATGTGTGAGGGCCGCATCACCGGTACGCTGGACATCAGCGAGGCTGACCAGGAAAAAATTATGAAATATGCAACAATGAGACAATAAAGAAGGAGGAAATAAAAATGAATCAAGAAAATAAATTCTCAAAATTCTTTCATTCCGCCGGTGCGCAGAAGTTCTTTGCGTTCGGAACGCTCATTTTACTGATGATTTTCTTCTCCGTCGCCAGCCCATACTTTTTCACCCCCAGCAACCTGGTTTCCATTTTGCTGTCGACCTGTGTGAACGGCGTTTTGGCAATCGGCGTTACGTTTATCATCGTAACGGGCGGAATTGACCTTTCTATCGGAACAACCATGACGTTTGCGTCTGTTGTAGGCGGCATTACTGCGGTGAACTTAGGCTTCCCGCTTCCCCTGGCCGTTTTGGTCTGCGTTTTAACCGGCGCTTTGGTTGGCCTCATCTCCGGTACACTGGTATCGCGGCTGAAAATTCCGCCGTTTATCGCAACCCTGGGCATGATGATGGTAACAAAGGGCCTGTCACTGGTGCTCTCCGGCGCAAAACCTGTATATTATCCCGACGGCTGGAACAAAATAGCGTTGGGCAACATCATTCCCGGAATTCCTAACGCGGTGCTCATTTTTGTAGCCGCAGCCATTTTAGCAACCTTTCTTTTAAACAAAACCCTGCTGGGACGCTACGATTTTGCAATCGGCAGCAACGAAGAAGCAACCAGGCTTTCCGGCGTAAACGTAAAAAAATGGCTCACCATCATCTACATGGTGGCAGGCGCATTCTGCGGTGTTGCAGGCATGCTCATGTCGTCCCGTTTAGGCTCGGCGCAGCCGGCTTTGGGCCAGGGCTACGAGCTTGAAGCAATCGCAGCGGTGGTAATTGGCGGAACATCGCTTTCCGGCGGCTCCGGCACCATTTTGGGAACGGTAATCGGTGCGTTTATCATGTCGGTTTTAACCAGCGGGCTGAAAATTATGGCAGTTCCCCAGGAGTGGCAAACTGTTGTAATCGGTGGTGTTGTAATTCTTGCGGTTTACATTGACATTTTAAGAAAAAGAAAACAAGCATAATGAAATTTTAAAAATTTAAGGAGGACGATTTCTATGAAAAAAAGACTAATGGCGCTTTCCATGGCGGCGGCAGTTTCTGTTGGCCTGCTGGCAGGTTGTGGAACAAACAGCGGCGGAGCACCCACTCCGCAGGATGGAAAACCCTATATTGCCGTTGTGGCAAAAGGCTTTCAGCATCAGTTCTGGCAGGCCGTAAAACAGGGCGCAGAGCAGGCGGCAAAAGACTATAACGTATCCATCACTTTTGAAGGTCCGGAAACAGAAGCCCAGATCGACAAGCAGGTAGACATGGTGAACAATGCACTGAGCAAAAGCCCGAAAGCAATTTGCATTGCGGCGCTTGACTCAAAAGCTCTTGCAACCTCGCTGGACATGGCGAAATCTCAGAACATTCCGGTAATTGGCTTCGACTCCGGCGTTGAATCAGACGCAGTTGTGGCAACCGCCGCAACCGACAACATTGCAGCCTCTGCGGCGGCAGCCGACAAGCTGGCAGAAGCCATTGGCAAATCTGGCAAAATTGGCATGGTGGTACACGACCAAACCTCAACCACAGGCCAGGAACGCCGCGACGGGTTTAAAAACAGAATTGAGTCGGCTTATCCTGACATTCAAATTGTAGATATTCAGTATGGCGACGGTGACCACTTAAAATCTGCCGAAGCTGCAAAGAGCATTATTGCCGCAAACCCCGACTTAAAGGGCCTCTACGGTGCAAACGAAGGTTCTGCCGTTGGCGTTATCATGGCAGTTGAAGAGCTGAACAAGGCAGATTCTATCACAGTTGTGGGCTTCGACTCCGGCAAAAAGCAAACCGACGCAGTGAGAAACGGCACAGCTTTAGGTGCAGTTACCCAGAACCCCATTCAGATTGGCTACAAGGCTGTTGAGGCTGCTGTAAAAGCAATGAACGGCGAATCTGTTGACAAGCTAATCGACACAGGCTACGCTTGGTATGACAAGTCGAACATCGACACCGACGAAATCAAGCCCCTGCTGTACGAATAGAATTCACTAACAGCCGGCAAATACCGGCAGTCATTTTCAATGGATCCCTACCCCTTAATTGATAAAACCCCTAACAAGGAAAGGCGGAGGCGCTTGTATCAGCGTCGCCGCCTTTCTTCCTTGCAAAAACGCCGCCCCCAAAATCAGGGGCGGCATTCTTTTATTTACAGGAGCTATTGCGCACCTTGTCCCTTAAACTTAAAACGAGGGAGGGGGAAACCGAAAGCTCGTCAATTCCCATCTTTAAGAACCGTTCCGTTAAAGAAAGGTCCGCACCCAGTTCGCCGCAAATACCAATCCATTTTCCGTTTTTGTGAGCGCTGTCTGCGGCAAACTGAATCAGCCGCAGTACCGACTCGTGGTGGGGATCGTAAAAACCGTCCAGTTTAGGGTTCTGCCGGTCAATTGCCAGCGTATATTGCGTTAAGTCGTTAGTGCCCACACTGAAAAAGTCCACCTCGGGGGCTAATATATCCGAAATCACAGCCGCCGCCGGCGTTTCAATCATAATGCCAATTTCCACGTCGTCTGAAAACGGCACGTTTTCTGCCGCAAGCTCAATTTTTACTTCATTTATAATCTTTTTAATTTCCAAAATTTCTTCCCTGGCAATAATCATGGGAAACATAATGGAAAGATTTCCGAAAACAGAAGCACGGTAGAGCGCCCGGAGCTGGGTTTTAAAAATATCCTGCCGGGTGAGGCAAATGCGGATAGCGCGGTAGCCCAACGCCGGATTTTCCTCAGCGTCTAAATCGAAATATTCAATTTTTTTGTCCGCGCCAATGTCTAGCGTCCGAATGATAACCTTTTTCCCTGCCATGCTTTCCAAAACCTTTTTATAGGTGGCAAACTGTAATTCCTCCGAGGGGAAATTGTTGTTTTCCAAATATAAAAACTCACTGCGGAACAGGCCAATGCCCCCTGCATCGTTTACCAAAACCGCGCCAATGTCGGAAAGGCCGCCAATGTTGGCAAAAATATTAATTTTTCTACCGTCTAACGTAATATTTTCCTTGCCCTTTAATTCCTGCAGCAGCGCCTTTTTCTTCTCGTCCTCCTGCTGCTTAAGCTTTAAAAGAGCCAGCGTGTCGGCGTCTGGTTCAATGAACACCTCGCCGGTGTAGCCGTCCACCACAGCTGGTTTTCCGTCAAACTCCGGATTAAGCGCCTCCCCTGCTCCAATCACGGCTGGTATGTTCATTGTTCTGGCCAAAATGGCGGTGTGGGAGTTTAAAGACCCCTTTTGCGTTACAAACGCCAGCACCTTCGACTTGTCCAGCTGCACGGTTTCACTGGGAGCCAAATCGTCTGCGCAGATAATTAGACCGTCGCCGGAAAGCACGGTGCCGTCTGCCGTTTGCTGAAAGCAGCGCAAAACCCGGTTTGAAACGTCTTTCACGTCTGCTGCACGCTCCTTCATATATTCATCGTCCATAGAAGAAAACATCATGGCGAAATTGTCCGCCGTCACCGCCACAGCATATTCCGCATTCATCTGCTGGTTTTCAATGATGTTGGTAACAGAGTCGATATAATCTAAGTCCTCCAACATCATTTGATGAATGTCAAAAATTTGGGCGTTGGCTTCTCCGATCTCTATTAAAGCCTTGTCATATAGCGCGCGCAGCTGCGACTGTGCCTCCTGCCTTGCCGCTTCAAACCGTTCAAGCTCGGCCTTTGTGTCCTCTACCCGCTCGCGCTTTACGCTGATTTCGCCCCGCTTAAAAAACGAAAGCCGCCCGATGGCGATTGCGCCGCACGCGCCCTTGCCCTGTATCGTAATCATTTAAAATCCCAAACCTTTCCGCCGCCTTTGGTTTGCGGCTTAAATTTACTTAAAGATTCGCTTTTAAAAACGATTCTAATGCCTCTGCGGCTTTTGTTTCATCAGCGCCGTTTACGGTAACCACAATTTCATCGCCTTGTTTCACGCCTAGGCCCATTACGCCGAACAGACGTTTTGCGTCGGCCTCTTTGCTATCTTTCGCAATCTTAATATCGGACGCAAACCCGGCCGCCGCCTTTACAAACAGCCCGGCCGGCCGTGCGTGAATTCCGTTTTCATCGGTTATTACATAATGAATTGTCTGCACTAAAAAACACCCTTTCACAAAAGTTTTCAGCGAACGCTTTCGATTTTTAAATCCGCCTATATGTACCATTTCCAAAAACGGCACTTTTTACTCTTTTAATGATTGAGTGTTTTTAATTTTTTTCACTTCCGTTTTTGATTTATCCTTTTATCAAACGCGGAATGCACAAACGCATCCGAAATGATAAGAGCACACCTTATTAAATTAATGGAAAACTTTAACAGATACAAAAGTGCCGCCCGACAGGGAAACCTGTCGGGCGGCACTTCCGGTTTAATCTCGTTTAGGGGCTGTTGTATTATTTGATTGTTTTTTCTAAAAATCTTTGCAGAATGGCCGCTGTTTCCGCACGGGTTGCGCTGCCAAGCGGATCAATACGGTTATTGTCCTCGCCGGAAATCAAACCAGAACCAACTGCCCACTGTACATTTCCTTTCGCCCATTCTGAAACGGCTGCATGGTCTGTAAATTTACTCAAATCAGCCTTTGCTGTAGTATCCATTCCCTTGAAATCAACATATCTTTGCATAATTGCCGCAATTTCTTCTCTGGAAACCAATTTGTCCGGTGCAAATTCCGTATCAGAATAGCCTTTGACAATACCATTGCTTGCCGCCCAGCGTACCGCCTCCGCATAATAGGCACTGCCATCTATATCCGCAAAAGTCATTAGATAATTGACAACAGGCTTATTCTCCATGCGCCACAACACCGTTACCAGCATACCGCGGGTAATGGCTTCATCGGGGGCAAATGCAGTTTCCGTTACGCCGCTGAACAGACCATTTTCGCTCGCATACTGTACCGCATGATAGAACCAATCATCCTCTTTCACATCGGTAAAAGGATTTTTCCATTTCTCCGGCTCTGTCGGGTCGGTAGGCTTAGTTGGGTCTGTTGGCTCCGACGGTTCTTTTTTGTCCTCGGTCCATTTTGCATACAAAGTAATATTTTTTGTTACCTTTGCTGTAAAATCATATTCCTCTGTGCATTCCTTATCGGTAAACCACCCGCTGAAAACATATCCATTTTTCGTAGGTTCTGCCGGCTCTTTCACAACAGTATTTCTTGTTACGGTTGACGATGAAATTTTGCTGGCACCCTGCGTGTCAAATGTTACGGTATAGCGTGTCGTGGTAGTTCCTCCGCCTGACGGGCGGTAAACTGTTACGGTTATCTCTATTTCAACCGGCACATAGTTTCCATCAACTGGCGTAAATACAACCGTTTTTGTAAATTCGCCTGTTTCATTCATTACTTCTGTTCCGTCTTTCCAAGCAAATAACCCCTCAAGAACAGTATCGTTCACGCCCTTTACAATACCGCCGCTGAGAGTTGAATTAGACAACTCATAATCTCTGCGCACCCGTGTTGCTTCCGGTGCTTCTTCTATGACAGGATTTGCTTTTGCAATCACAAATTCTTTCTTTGCAGAAAGTTCAGCGTAGCTTATCGTACCGGGTACGGCCGCCATTACCCAATAGGTTCCGGCATTTTGAGGAATATTTTCCGTATATTCACCGTTTTCACTTTCAGAATAGCTGAAAACCACCGTACCAAATTTCGACGTTGCCTGTGGTGCATTTGCTGCTTCACCGTAAGCCCAGCCGGTGATTGTTAATTCCTGTGTCCACTTATTTTCGGTTTCGGAAATCGACCAATTCTTTTCCAGATTTGTGCCGCCTTCAAGCGTGTAATTACTGTTATCAACCGCTGTAACCGTAGCTGTATAACTGCCTTTTTCGGTTGCTTTCACAATTCCGTCAAGCGTTAGATTTGCCGTATCGCCGGAAACAAGGTTTTCAATTTCAGCCGAGATTGTCTTTTCCGTACCATCATACACAAAATTTTCTGTGCTGCTCCAAATGATATTAACCGGGCGTTTGTTTACTGCAACAGATATGTCAACGTCCGTTACAAGGTTATAGTTGTTCGTGTCAGCAGGCGTAAATGCCGCCTTAAAAGTATGATTGCCGACGCTGCCGACATTCTGTGTATTATCTGCCCACGTCCAGCCGATTGGCAATGTAACATTGGTAAGCGTATCGCCGTAGGTTGCCGTTAAGCCTGTCGGAACGGTATAAACCGGATTTGCCTTGCTTACTGCTACTGAAACGTCAATATCTGTTATGATATTGTAGTGCTCCGTATCATCCGGCGTAAATTTCGCCTTAAATGTATTGTTCCCCGCATTTCCAACGCTCTGAGTACTGTCTTTCCATGTCCAGTCATCCGGCAACATAACACTCGCAAGCACATCGCCATAGGTCGCCGTCAAGCCTGTCGGAACTATATACGTCGGGTCGGCTTTTACAATTTCAAAGTAGAAAGTCCTGCTATTTTCATAAACCGAGCCGTTTTTTAAATTGTAATATATATACGAGATTTCAACATTATATTTGCCAATATCCGTCGGAAAAGCGCCGATTACATTACCGCTTTCATTCTGATATAAAAAGGTGAAGTCCGGCGAATCAAAAGCCGTTACCGGAATAACTTCACGGACTGTATTGTACGGAATCTGCGTATAATCACTTTCGGTATATGACAGCTGCCGTTCCGCACCCTCAATTTGAACCTTTGCTGTCACCTGGCTGGTTTTTATACTCTTTGTCAGATACAGTGAATTGTTTTCAAACATACCAAAGGTATAATCCGGATGTCCCGGATAAAAGTTTTCAGTCTGGCTTTTATTGCCTGCGTGAACCACAATGGCACTGCCGGTGTTTAGTTTTCTTATAGCTATTTTATTTACCGCGGAAAAATCTTCCTGAACGGTAACAGCGTAGCTTTTATAAGCCGCAGCGTCTTGGTATGTTTCCAAACCGATAACCGCAATATCGTCAGCCTGATTATCCGCACCAAAGTTTCCGCTGATGTCAATGCTGCCGCTTAAAATAACCCCGGAGGCTGCCTCACTCAGTCCGTCGCCGGTAGTGCCGCTTGTAATTTCAGCAATGCCGCCGCCCGCGCCGTTGCCTTCTCTGCCCCAATAAGGGTAAAGAGCCTTGTTGCCTGTAATTTTCGCACCGTCGTTAATTTCTACAACGCCCCAGCGGGATAGAACACCGCCGCCCATGCCGTTGCTTGTATTTTTGCTTATCTCTCCGCCGTTCATGGTAAACTTACCGCCGTTCCTAACCACAACGCCGGTGCAGGCATTATTTGCAATTTTTCCGCCGTTCATAACAAAGGTACCCTTGTTAACATTTACAGCACAGTATATTTTGCCTTCAGCGGTTTGGATACCGGAAACAGTACCACCGTTTAAAGTCAGCTTACTGTCTTCATACAGTATATTAACCAAACCGTTCCCCGGCTCCTGACCGCCGACATCCCTGTCTCCATATGTAAAATTACTTGTGATTTTTCCCGTTTTTTCATTGCTTGTATCTTCAATCGTAAAATCCGAAGCATCCGAAAGTGAAAAAATGCTGTATTTATTTTCCGTATCCTGCAAAAGAGTAAAACCATTTAAATCAAGCGTTGCTGATATATTTTTTACTGAAATCGTACCATAGAAATCTGTAATTTTGCCCTTGTAATCCGAGGATTTTACATCCGCAAGCAGTTTCAGAGTAAACGGCTGTGCCGAGTCTACACCGGTTTTCCAAGCTTCAGCAAAAGTTTCGTACGATGTTTTGCTCTCGCCAATGGTAAGTTCTGCAACATTCAGGCTCTCCGCAGATACCGCCACAACATTTTCCATCCCAAACATTGCGGAGGATGTGATTGTAACTTTACTTTTATCCTCCGGGATAAACCGATAAATAACGTTGCCGACAGCAGCAGATGTTTTTGCAATAAATTCTCCTGCCGCTTCTGTGGTAAATGCTACGCCTCCCGTGCCGGCCGGAACAGTCAGATTAACAGTTTCATCACCGAGCACAGCCGTAATCGGCACATCAAACGGCAATGTCATATTTGTGATATAAGCATTCACCATATTTGCCGAATTCTCTGCACTGTTGGCAACTGCTGTTACAGCCGGGCGATTGCTATTTTCTTTTGAAAACGCAATTACCTTTGCGCCCTTCTCAACATTCAATGTCGTAGGCGCTGTTTTATTTGATCCCTGACCAAGCCCACAGCCACCGGAACCGCCGTATGCAGTAACAGTAGCATTGGCCCCTATGGTAATTTTTATATTTCCCTTATTCTGGTCATATCCGCCAATACCGGCCGCTTTCGGGCCTCCGTAAGCTGTTACATCACCGCCTGTGATCGTCACATCGGCAGTACCTCCGCCAATACCGGCACAGCCATATCCGCCTGAAGCCTTCACCGTACCGCCGGTAATCAAAATTGTGCCGCCCGGTTGTCCCTGGGAAGCTCCGATACCACTGGCATTTGCGGTAGAGCTGTCTATCCATCCGTTTGGCAGTCCTTCGCCCGTTGTTGCGGTAATAATGCCGCCATTGATTGTGATGATGCCGCCCGAGCCATAATCTCCGCCGCCGATACCGGCGCCGTATCCAAAACCATGCGCCGTGATTGTACCGCCATTGATCGTAATTTTTCCTGTATAGTTATATGCACTGCCGGAGTTCGGTCCGCCTATGCCGGCAAATCCGGTTGCATAACCACCGCTGGTGCCACCCTGATCCGTATAGGAGTACAACTGTGATCCATAAACTTCAAGGATATCGGTATCCGTTCCGTTGATTTCCAGCTCTGCGCCGTTATCCACCAAAATGCCCGGGCCTGCCGCATAGCTTCTGAGCAGATTATCTCCCGCTAATGTCAGTTTCAGACTTGCACCGTTTGGAACAGCCAGCGCGCTGCCGTTATGATTCTTCAAATCAATTTTCAGATTATCCAAAGTAATGTTCGCATTTACTCCGTCCGCAACAGCAATCCGCGCAGTAGTTACAGTGCTACTCGCCGTAATGCTCAACGGTATATTCGTTAAAACCGTAAGTACATTATCATACACGTTGTGTTCGTCGTCAAAAACTTCCGTATACTTATAATCTTGTCCCTCAACTCCGCCGCTCACGATAAACGGTCCTACTTTCGTTGGCTGCGTTGCCGCAGCTTCAATCGTAATAGAAGGGATGGTCAAAGCACCCGATCCGTTCTGTGTGAATGAACCCATCTCTTTATCGTTCACATAGAGTTCATAGGTTTCGCCATTTGTTTCAACCGTGCCGCTGTAAATTCCGTCTCCCTGATGATTCAGGGGAATGTTGTCCGTTCCGTTTGTGATATATACATCAGCATCTGTCACTGGATTATCGTCTGCATCCTTCACAGCAACAGAAATTGAACCGGGTGCGCCGCCGAGACCGGGCGTAAATCCCTGCAAATACGGATAGCCGCCGTTTATTGATTCGTCTATTGTCCAAACAGACTCAAAATCCCAGCCCTCGTATGTTGTTTTTGTTTTTAGCTGTTCCGATGTTCTTCCCAAATCAACTCTGCCGCTCGAAGCACTGAAATCGGGAGAAAGTGTTTGATCAAAATATGTATTTATAATTTGCCCGTTCGGAACTGCAGCACCGTCGCTCCAGCCGGCAATCGGACGAACCTCGCCGGTGCAAGCAGAATAGCAGTTTTCAATTTTAACGCTTCCCGACTCATTCCATCCGGAAATGCCTGCGCTGTCTCCTCTGGTCGATGTACGGTTAATCTGTACGCGTGCATATGTATTCCTCACCGTTGACACATTGCCGTATGTTGACCCTGCAATGCCGCTTACCGCAGCATAACCCGTAACAACACCGGTTACATAACAGCGCTCAATCGTTGAGCCGTATCCTGCAAACCCGGTCAGACCGGCAACATCGTTAGCCGTTGAAGTGACTTTCACATTTTCAAGACCAAGATTTTTAATAGCCCCGCCTGAAACATACCCAAACAGTCCGCAGTAACGGACGTCTGTGTCAATTGTCAGATTGTAGATAATATGGCTGTCACCGTCAAATATTCCTTCAAACGGGTTGCTGCTTGTTCCTATCGGCGTCCAATTTGGTATCGTTCCCAAATCAAGGTTTTCGGTCAATGTAACCGTCTTTCCCGCATAGGTTTCTCCGTTGTTGACCGCATCGCGAAGCGCCTCTAAATCATCAACCGAAGAAATGTTGATCGGACCTTCCGCAAACGCAGTCAGACTCACGCCGGACAGCATACTTATCATCATACACATTACAAGTATTGCTGACAACAACCTGTTTTTTGATTTTTTCATTTTTCGTCATCCTTTCGTTTATATTACGTTTCTAAAGAAATTCATAAAGCAGATATGCCCGCCCAAATACAAAACAGGCATGTCCCGCCCGTAAAAAAACACGTCTGTTACCGAGAAATATATTTTTGAAAAATATAGAAAAAGGCAGACATACCCCGCCTATCAAATTATGTCGTATGCTTTCATATCTGTCAAGCCTCTTTCTAAAAAATATCTTTTCATTTTTATTTGGTTCATATTACATTGTTATATTATACCACTAAAATCCGCTTACTGTCAATATTTCCGATGATTTTTACGGGATATTATTTTTTGTCTTTTTATATCTAAAAACTGTTACAATTCCATATCCCAATCGTCCTCACGCTATTTATGCTTTGGTGTACGCTCTTTATTTTTTGCTCTCTCTATAAACGTTTCAATTCACGAATAAGACGCTGCGGAAAAACATTTATTTTTCTGCAGCGTCTTTACGCAATCCCAAAATATATATTTTTAATTAATTTGCTTTTTTATAAACTTTATAATTTCGTCATAGCCGGCGTAAGACGTAATGGCGCCTTTTTTCGTCACGCTGTAAGACGAATAGAAATTAGCAAAGCGAAGCATAGCCTCCATATCCTCTTTTGAAACGGCAGAAAGGTCTGTTACGCCCTTTTCCGTCAGGCAGAAAAGAAACGCACCAATAATTGAGTCCCCCGCGCCGGTGGTGTCCTGCACGGTGACGCTTACGCTGTCTGCAAAAACGGTAAAGTCAGGCGTAATGATGCTCGCTCCCTGCTTGCCCCGGGTGAACATAATCATCTTCACGCCCCGGGCAAACAAACCGGGTACGGCTTTTTCTATATCTGTTTCCCCTGTGATAAATTCTAATTCCTCGTCAGAAATTTTTAAAATGTCTGCAAAATCAATAAACTCCTGCACCGTTTTTTTGCACTCCTGTTCGTCGTCCCACAGCGGCAGACGAATGTTGGGGTCGAAGCTGATGTTAGCTCCGTTCGCCTTAGCCAGAGCAATGGCCCGGCGGTGTGCATCTTTCACCGGCGCATCAATTAAATCCACCGAGCAAAAGTGCAAAATGCCGCAGTCGGAAAACCACTCGTCTTTTATTTGGGAGCTTTCCAGCAGCATGTCGGCGCTGGGATTGCGGTAGAACATAAAATCCCGGTTGCCGTCTTCCTTAAGCGCAACAAAGGCAAGAGCGGTGTTGGCCTTATCTGTACGCAAAATGCAAGACGTGTCTACCCCGGCGCCTTTCAGCACCTCGGTAATGTAGTCCCCGAACGCATCGTTTCCCAGCTGGGTAATCATTTTTGCAGGCGCGCCCAAAAGCGCCGCTGCCGCCGCCACGTTTGCCGGCGCACCGCCGCAGGCCCGCTCGAACACTGCGTTATCCTTTAACGCACACCCTTTTTGAGCCGGAATAAAGTCGATTAATGCTTCGCCAATGCAAAGAATGGTTTTCATCATAGTTTGCCTCCCTTTTTTTAATCATATGTGTCAAACTGCGAATTGTAAAGCGAAAAGTAAGCGCCCCGTTTTGCAAGCAGTTCGTCGTGCACGCCCTGTTCCACCACGTTGCCGTCCTTCACCACCAAAATCAGGTCTGCATGCTGAATGGTAGACAGCCTGTGGGCAATAACGAAACAGGTTTTGTCTGCCATTAACTTTCGCATTGCGTCTTGAATTGCCCGCTCCGTCTGGGTGTCTACGTTGGAGGTGGCCTCGTCTAAAATCAGCATTTTAGAATCTAACAGCATGGCCCGGGCAATGGTTAAAAGCTGTTTTTGCCCCTTTGAAATGTTAATGCCGTTGTCGGTGAGCATAGTGTCATAACCGTTTGGCAGCGCCTCGATAAAGTCGTGAATTTTTGCCGCCTTTGCGGCCTGAACCACTTCTTCCCGGGTGACGTTCTCTTTGCCGTAGGCAATGTTTTCAAACACTGTGCCGCCAAACAGCCAGGTGTCCTGCAAAACCATTGTATATGCTTTTCTCAGGCTTTCCCGGGTCAGCGAATAAATGCTCTGCCCGTCCACCAAAATGTCGCCCTGCTGCACATCATAAAACCGCATAAGCAGGTTGATGATGGTGGTCTTCCCCGCCCCGGTGGGGCCGACAATGGCAATTAAGTTTCCCTTTTCGGCGTGGAGGTTTAAGTTCTTTATAATCATCTTTTCCGGCGTATAGCCAAAGCTTACGTTATCAATCAAAACGTCGCCGTAAACGTCTTTCAGCACCGCCGCAGCCTTGTCATCTTCTTTTTCGGGCAATTCGTCCAGCAGTCTGAAAATCCGCTCCGCTGCGGCAAAGGCAGACTGCAAATCGCCCAAAATGTTGGCTATTTCGTTAATCGGCCCGGAAAACCGCCTGGAATAGAGCACAAAGGACGAAATGTCCCCAATGCCGATGGAGCCCAAAAAGTAAAGAAAGGCGCCGAACACGCTGACCAAGGCCAGCGACGCATTGTTAATGAAGTTTACCGACGGGCCGGTGATGGTGCCGTAATATTCCGAAGTGGTATAAGCGTCCACCGCCTCGTCGTTTTTCACGTCAAACCGCTTTAAAAACGCCTCTTCCCGCCGGTAGGCCTTTGTGGTTTTCTGACCGCCGATCATCTCCTCCACAAAGCCGTTTAATTCACCCAGCTTTTTTGAGCGTTTGCGAAACAGCGGGTGCACTCTCCCTGTGATATACCGCGTCCATACCACCGACACAGGAATGGTAACAGCAAACACCAAAACCAAAACCGGCGCAATGGTGAGCATCATAATAAACGAGCCGATGATGATTACCGCGCTCTGGCAAACCTGCAAAAAGTCGTTGGACAAAGAAGAGTTTGCCGTGTCCACGTCATAGGAAATAATACTGATAATGTCGCCGGCCTGATGCTGGTCGAAAAAGCCAACCGGCAGGGAAACCAATTTGTCGAACACGTCTTTTCTCATTTCATAAGACATTCTGCGCCCAATTTTTTGAATTATCAGCGACAGCGCATAAGACGACACCGCCGACAACACATAAAACAACAACATAAACTTCACATAATAGAACACAGTGGGAAAATCAACGCCGCCGGGCTTTGTGCCAATGGCGTCGATAGCGTCGCCGGAAAGCTTTGGCCCCAGCAGGGCAAAAATGTTGCTCACAAGCATCAGCACTGCAGCGCAAACAATAAGCAGCCGGTAACGGCTCATATATTTCCACAGCCGCAGCAGCAAATATTTCTTTTTGGTTTTGCCTGTGGCCGTGCGGTAAGAAGGTTTATTTTTCATTGCTTAACCCTCCCATCTGCAAATCGAAAATGCTTTTATATTCCCCGCAGGTTGCCAAAAGCTCCTCATGTGTGCCATAGCCTAACATGCGGCCGCCCTCTAAAACTAAAATATGGTCGGAGTTTTTCACCGAGCTGATGCGCTGTGCCACAATAATTTTTGTGGTGTCCGGAAGCAGGCGGCTCAGCGTTTTGCGAAGCTGGGAGTCGGTTTTATAGTCCAGCGCGCTGGACGAGTCGTCTAAAATCAGAATTTCGGGCCGTGTGGCTAAAGCGCGGGCGATTAACACCCGCTGTTTCTGTCCGCCGCTGATGTTGCTGCCCCCGGCGGTAAGCTCGTGCTGCTGCCGTTCCGCAAGATGGGACACAAAATCCATTGCCTGGGCGTTTTCTAATCCCTGAACCACCTGTTCATCTTCTATGCTGCGTCCAAACCGCACGTTTTCCGCAATGGTGTCGGACATGATAAAATCGTTTTGGAACACAATGCCAAACTTGCTGTAAAGCTCTTTTTTCGGAATGCTGCGCACATCGCGCCCATCAATAAAAATGCCGCCGGAGTCGCAGTCGTAAAACCGGATTAAAAGGTTAATCAGCGTAGATTTTCCGCTGCCCGTTGCGCCGATAATGCCTAAGGTTTCGCCGCGCTTCAGTGCAAAGCTTATATCTTCTACATTGTTTTTCACCTTGTTATAGGAAAAGCAAACGCGGTCGAACACCACGTGAAACGCTGTGTCTGTTTTCGGAAGGTCTAAAACCTTTAAATCGCCCTCTGCCGCCAGCACCTCGGCAATACGCTCCATAGACGCCGCGCCCTTAGAATACATAATAAAAATATTGGTTATGCCAATCATTGCGTTTAAAATAATGGTAAAATAGGTCATAAACGCAATGATTTTGCCCGGCTGGGAAAGGCCGCCGTTTACGCGATATGCTCCCACCAAAATTACCAGGCACAGCCCCACGTTTAAAATCAGCGTGGTGGCGGGGCTTGTGATGGACATTAAATTTACGCTCTTTTTTTCTTTTTCAAACAGCTCCGTGTTAATGGTGCGGAAGTGTTCTTTTTCATAGTCGGTTTTCGAGAGCGCCTTAATTACGCGAATACCGGCAAAGTTTTCCCGCACAACCCGCACCAGCGAGTCGGCCGACCGCATAATGGCGGCGTAAATTGGCATGCTGTATTTCGTAATGAAATATACAATTACGGCAATGGGCGGAAGCAGGGCCGCCAGCACCAGGGTTAAAGCACGGTCTAAACTGAAGGTGACAAACAGGCCGCCGATGAGTAGAACCGGGCCGCGAATACCAATTCTCTGCATTCTCGCCAGCATTTGGTTCACGTTGTATGTATCGGAGGTGAGCACGGAAATGAGCTTAGGAATGGTGAACGTGTCAGTTTGCTTTGCCGAAAGGTAAGAGATTTTTTCATAAACGTCCCGCCTCAGCTTTCGGGTAATTTTACCCGCGCTTTTTGTGGCCATTCGGTTGGCAATTACGTTGGAAACAAGATCTGCCGCCGAGCACAAAACCATAACGCCGCCCCAGACAAAAATCATGCTGACGTTGCCTGCGGGCACCACGTCGTCGATTATTTTTGCCAGCACCGACGGCACCAAAAGGTTCATCATGGCGGCAAAAAATTTTAAAAACAGGCCGCCCAGCATATAGAACTTCAGCGGCGCAATATATTCAAAAAGCTTTCTCAAATTTTCCCACCCCTTTTATCACATATATTTTTTAATTTTACCACTTTTGGCTAAACTTGTCAAACCGCTAAAGGACAAAAAGACACAAAAAAGGCCGCTTTCATGCGGCCTTAAAAATTTTATTTGTTTATCTTCGGGTTATCCGTTCTGCCCAAAAGATAATCCGTTGAACAGTCGAGATAGTCTGCTAACTTTACGATTTTGTCGCAGGATGGAGATGTATCGTTATGTTTTAAGTCATAAATAAAATTGCGATTAATTTCGCAAGCTTTCAAAACAGCAGACTTTGCAAGTGACTTTTCTTCACAAAGTGCTTTAATACGTTCTGCAATTTGTTTATTTTGCATAACAGCTCCCCTCCTTATTTAGTAACAGTTCACAAATTACAGAAATTTCTGTTTTCGGTATTGACATACAGATATTCCTGTTGTATAATAACAATGAAATCAAAAAAAGACAGAGATTGCCCTGGAATAGTAATATGTGACAATATCATTATAACAGCAATTGCGCTTTCTGTCAACTGATTTCACGGAGAAACAGCGGTCCCACGCCGTTTCTCTCCCCCTAAAATGAATTACTGCTCCTTTCCTGTATATCTCCTGTGGTAAGTGTGATTGCAATCAGCAGTAATTTTTAAACGCGGCGGAAAATCCGCCGCGTTTTTTTCTGTGCTATTTCGTCTCAGATGGTTCTTGAGGCTTCGGCTCCTCAGCTTTTGTCTCCGGCGCTGCCGGCTTCGGTTCCGGTGCTGCCGGTTTCGGCTCAGGCGCCGGTGTTACCGGCGGGCGGGGCTGTGCGCCGTTTGGCGCGCCGTTGGGCGCAGACTGCGGCGGATATTGCTGATAATATGGTCCGCCATTGGGTGCGCCGCCGGGCGTCTGGCCATAGGGCGGATATTGATAATACACCGGCCTGTGGTTTCTGGTTTCATAAAAATAAGCTTCCACCAGCCCTAAAAACAGCGGGCCGAACGCGATAAACACAATATACACAATCGCCAAAAGCAAGGCAAACAAAACGCCCAGAATGGGAATTTGGGCAAGCAGCGCCAAAATCATAACCACAACAAGGAATCCCAACGCAATGATAATATCTGCGCCAAACATTGCGCCCTTTTTGCCCTGGGTCTCGCGCATGGAAACGCGCAGCGCCTCGGTTGCAGAAATTTCGGGCCGCGTCATCAGTATGTAGGGCGTAAAGCGGTAAGAATATGCCTTAACAATGCCGATTATAATGCCTGCAAAGGGAATGAGCGACCAAATCAGCACCCAAAGCATCATCCACGCCATGCCGCCGGCAACGTGCCAGAAATTTTTAAACCCTAAAAACAGCTGGTCGGAATTGACCTGTTTACCCCGCAGCCCGTCTAAATAAATAATCGACATGCCAGCGGAAAGCGTTAAGCTCACCGGAATGAACACAATGGGCAGCGGCAGGCAGAAAATAACCGCCAAAATGCACAGCAGCCCCGACATGAGTGAAAGTCCCCACAGCACAAACGGTTTTTTTGCCAAAACCGAAAGCGCCGCCTTATAAGCCTGTGTAATCATAAACGCCACATAACCTTTCTTCCCGTATTATTTTTTAATTCCGCCTGCCCACGGGCCGTGCCGGCGGATTTTTAATTACATTTTGTCAACCGGATATAAAATTTTCAATTGGTTAATTTTGCTGTTTAACGCCTTTTGCCGTTTTTCGGTCAGCGCCATGTTTTTCACCTGGTCTTTTACGTCGGAAAACTTTAGTTTTTCCGGGCCGGTTTTGCCTGTCAGCTTAATTAAATGATAGCCAAACTGAGTTTTCACCGGGCCGCGAAGTTCGCCCACGTCCATAGAGAAAACCGCCTGGTCGAACTCGGGCACCATCTGTCCCCGGGTAAACTCGCCCAACGCGCCGCCGTTTTGCGACGACGGACATGTGCTGTGCTGTCTTGCCGCGTCTTCAAAACCGATTTCGCCGCTTTCAATCTTTTCTTTTATTTCGTTTGCTTTGTCCTCGCTGTCCACCAAAATGTGGCTTGCGCTAACGGCTTCGCCCTTTTGAAACTGGTCTTTATTCTCGTTAAAAAACGTTTGCGCCTCGTCGTCTGTCACGGTGATGTTTTCAATCACCTTCTGCACGTTAAAGTTTGCCAGCATTTCATCTTTAATTTTATCAAGCTCCGCTTTAAACTGCGGATTGTGCTCCAGCAAATTTTTCTTTGCATCAAGCAGCAAAAGCTTTTTGTTAATCACCTGCTCCAAAAGCGCCGCCCTGCCCTGGGGCGTGTCGTAGTTCTGGCCGCGCTGGGCGTAAGCTGCCACCATTTCGTCAATTTCCTGTGCGTAAACGGCGTTCCCGCCAACGTTTGCCACAATATTGTTGTTCATATTTCGTCTCCTAAACATTTATTTTTTTCCAGTATATCACAAATCAAACCAAATTGCAATCAGTTTCCCTTGCTTTCGCAGTAGATGCAGCGATAAACCTTTTTCTCCCGGTTGGTAAGCTTAAAAATGTGAGGCAGCTCCTGCTCGGTGGTGGTGATGCACCGGGGATTTTTACATTTTAAAATGTTCACAACCCGCTCCGGCACCTCCAGGTGCTTCCGCTTAAAAAGCTTTCCGTCCTTTATTATATTTACGGTAATGCTCTCATCAATATAACCTAACGCGTCTAAATCAATGTCAATTGCCTCGTCAATTTTAATAATGTCCTTGCGGCCCATTTTTTTGCTTTCCGCGTTCTTAATCAGCGCCACTTGGCAGGCCAGGCTGCCTAAACCCAGCTTGTTATAAAGCTCCATGCCCATGCCCGCGGTGATGTGATCAAGCACTATGCCGTTTTTAATCTGTCCAATAATCATAATGCCTTGCCCCCTTCACGTTCCAGCCCCAAAAGTTTTAAAATCAGTGCCATGCGGATAAATTTTCCGTTCAGCGCCTGTTTAAAATAACAGGCGCGGCTGTCGCTGTCTACGTCTTTCGAAATTTCGTTCACTCTGGGCAGAGGGTGCAGAATACACATGTCGTCTTTTGCCGCCTTGAGCTTGTCCGCGGTTAAAATATAGCTGTCCCGCAGGCGAATGTAGTCCTGCTCGTTAAAAAACCGTTCCCGCTGAACCCGGGTCATATACAAAATATCCAGCTTTGGCATGGCCTCCTCCAACGAGGTGGTTTCGGTGAACGGCACATGGTTTTTCATTAAAAAGTCTTCTTTTAAATAGTCGGGAATTTTCAGCTCTTCCGGCGATATAAGCACAAAATTGATGTTTTCATACCGCGACATGGCCAAAAGCAGCGAATGAACGGTGCGGCCGAACTTCAAGTCGCCGCAAAGGCCAATGGTTAAGTTGTTCAGCCTGCCCTTTTCCCGGTGAATGGTAAGCAAATCTGTCAGCGTCTGGGTGGGGTGGTTGTGCCCCCCGTCCCCAGCATTAATCACCGGCACGGTAGAAGACTGGCACGCCACCACCGGCGCCCCCTCTTTGGGGTGGCGCATGGCGATAATGTCGGCATAGCACCCCACCACCCGCACGGTGTCGGCTACGCTCTCGCCTTTTGAGGCCGAGGAGCTTTGCGCCTCGGAAAAACCCAAAACATTTCCGCCCAGCTCATACATGGCCGCTTCAAAGCTCAGCCGCGTGCGGGTAGACGGCTCAAAAAACAGCGTAGCAAGCTTTTTGCCCCGGCATGCTTCGCTATATTGCTCCGGCCGGGCGATAATGTCCTCTGCTATTTCAATCAGCCGGTCAATCTCCTGCTCGGAAAGCTCTAAAATGTCTATTAAATGGTTCATAAAAAAACCTGCCTTTCTTCCCCCGCGGGGCGTTTGCCGCCCTCGGCACCATTTAAGCCGGCGGCGCCGTTGGAACGAATCTTATTTCCCAATCCACGACTCGTCAGACGGGTTGTTGCGGAACGCAATCAGCCGCGCCACGTCTTCCGGCTTTACATAGCCCGTTTCAGCCGCAACCTGTGCCACCGTGTCGAAATCCGTTAAGCTGTGGTTTTCTACCTTTGCGTCGCGCAGGCGGTCTAACCCCTTTTGCATGCCATAGGTAAAAATGCTCACAACGCCCAGCACCTCGGCCCCGGCATCGCGCAGGGCTTCCACCACGTCAATCACGCTGCCGCCGGTGGAAATTAAGTCCTCCACTACCACAACCTTGTCTCCCTGATTGAGCTTACCTTCAATTCTGTTCTGCCGGCCATGATCTTTGCTGCCCGAACGCACATAGCCCATGGGCAGGCCCATCAAATGGCCGCAGATGGCGGCGTGGGCAATTCCCGCGGTAGACGTGCCCATGAGCACCTCCGCCTCAGGAAAGTTCGTTTTAATCAGTTCCACCAAGCCGTTTTCCACATCGTTTCTCACCTCGGGCGCGGTCAGCGTAAGCCTGTTATCGCAATAAACCGGGCTTTTAATACCGCTGGCCCAGGTAAACGGCTCCTCCGGTCTGAAAAACACCGCTTTAATTTTTAATAAATCCTGTGCAATTTTTATTTTCATATCCATTGTTTCACAACCCTTTCTATTCATCAACAAATTCTGTCACGCAGCGGCGGTAGGCCGCAACGGGGTTCTCCGCTGCGGTGATGGGCCTGCCCACGACAATATAGTCCGACCCAATTTTTTTTGCCTGCTCCGGCGTCATAACCCGCACCTGGTCGCCCACTTCGCCGCCGGCAAACCGCACCCCGGGGGTTACGGTTAAAAACTGACTGCCGCAGGCTTCATGCACCGCTTCTGCCTCCAGGGGCGAGCACACAACCCCATCAAGTCCCGCGTGTTTGGCGGTTTCGGCATAATGCATTACAACCTCGTTTATGGGCTTTTCAATTAAAATATCGCGCTCCATGCGCTCTTGGCTGGTAGAGGTGAGCTGCGTCACCGCAATTAAAATCGGGCGCGTGCCGTCCGGCCGGGTTAACCCCTCTATGGCCGCCTCCATCATTGCCTGGGTGCCTGCCGCGTGCAGATTTGTCATGTCCACGTCAAGGCCTGAAAGCACCGCCATGGCCTTTTTCACGGTGTTCGGAATATCGTGAAGCTTTAAATCTAAAAATATTTTGTGGCCGCGGCGCTTTATCTCGCGCACAATGTCCGGCCCGGCGGCATAAAACAGCTCCATGCCGATTTTCACAAAAGGCTTTTCCTCTGTGAACTTGTCCAAAAACGAAAGCACTTCTTCCCTGCCTGCAAAATCACAGGCCACAATTACATCTTTTCCCATCAGTGCGCTCCTCCTATTATATCTGATAATTTTTCAATTCCCAGCCGTTCCATTTCGCCCGGCAAAGCTTCAATAATCTGTTTGCAGGTCAGCGGCTCCACTAAATTGGCCGCGCCCACCTGCACTGCCGTAGCTCCCGCAAGCATCATTTCAATCACATTTTCAGCAGACATTACGCCCCCCATGCCGATGATGGGGATTTTCACCGCCTCGTAAACCTGATACACCATGCGCAGCGCCACAGGAAACACCGCCGGGCCGGAAAAACCGCCCATTTTGTTTGCTAAAACAGGTCTTTTGGTTTTCAAATCAATCCGCATGCCCAGCAGGGTGTTTATCAGGCTAATTCCGTCTGCCCCTGCATCTTCACAGGCTTTAGCAATGGAAACAATGTCCGTCACGTTGGGAGTAAGCTTCATAAACACCGGCTTTTTCGTCACCTGCTTCACTGCCCGCACCACTTCTGCGGCAGACTGCGGCGAGGTGCCGAAGCTCATGCCGCCGTTATGGACGTTAGGGCAAGAAACGTTCACCTCAAGCCAGCCCACTTGAGGCTCTTTGTCTAACTTTTCGCAGCTGTAAGCATAGTCCTCCACCGAAAAACCGCTGACGTTTGCCATCACCTTTTTGTGAAAGCACTTGGAGAGCTTGGGCAATTCCTCTGAAATCACCTTGTCCACCCCGGGGTTTTGCAGTCCCACAGAGTTTAACATGCCGGCCTCGCACTCGGCGATCCGCGGCGTGGGGTTTCCAAACCGGGGTTCTTTTGTGGTGCCTTTTGTGGAGAACGTTCCCAAAATATTAATATCATAAATTTCTGCAAACTCATATCCAAACCCAAAGGTGCCGCTGGCGGGAATGATGGGGTTTGCAAGCTCTGTTCCGCTTAAAACAACTTTTGTGTCTACCATACGATTTCCTCTTTTCTTAGCACCGGCCCGTCTTTGCAAATGCGTTTTGCGCCGTATTTTGTTTCGCACGAACAACCCATGCACGCGCCGAAGCCGCAGCCCATGCGCTCTTCAAAGCTGAACTGGCCGCCGGTTTCAGCGGCGCTGTAAACTGCTTTCAGCATAGGCTCCGGCCCGCAGGTATAACAGTATGTATAATCCAATCCGCCCATAGCGTTTGTCACAAAGCCTTTCATGCCGTAAGAGCCGTCTGCCGTTGTCACAAGAATCTTCGCGCCAAGAGCGCGAAACTCGTTTTCATAAAAAATTTCTGCCTTTGTGTTAAAGCCCAAAATCACCGTAGGCTGTTTGCCCTGGGCAACGAGCTGTTTGCACAAGCCAAAAAGAGGCGGAACGCCCACGCCGCCGCCAACAAGCAGAGGCCTTGCCCCGCTTTCCTCCAGCGTGTAGCCGTTGCCGAGGCCTGTCAGGCAGTCTGCCTCGTCGCCGGGAACCATGTTTGCCAAAGCCGCCGTGCCGCCGCCCACCACCTTGTAGATAATGGTAAGGCCGTTTTCGTCGCAGTCGCACACCGAAATGGGGCGCCTTAAAAAAAAGTTGTTCAGTTTTATGTTAATAAACTGCCCCGGCGCGGTGATAGCCGACGTGTCGCCGTATAAAAGCATTTCAAACACCGTGTCGGTTAGGTTTCGTTTTCCCGCAACCTCAAAAATTTCCTGTTTCATGTTATCTCCTCCAAACGAGGTTTCCGCCGCAAAACGTGGCCATGCACCTGCCAAACACCCGCATTCCGGCAAAGGGCGTGCTTTTGCCCATGCTGAAAAACGCCACCGGGTCAACCTCATATTCGTCGCTTAAATCAAACACCGCAACATCGCCGGGGTGTTCCGGCAGGCCAAACCGTTTGCGCGGGTTTGTGCTCATCAGTTCAATCAGCTTTTCAAGGGTCAGCACCCCCGGCTTCACCAGATGGGTATAAAGCACGGGAAATGCGGTTTCTAAGCCCACCACGCCCATGGCGCTTTCTTTTAAGCCCTTTGCCTTTTCCTCGGCGCTGTGGGGGGCGTGGTCGGTGGCAATCATGTCCACCGTGCCGTCTAAAATTCCGTCGATTAGCGCCTGCCTGTCCCGCTCGGCCCGAATTGGCGGGTTCATTTTAAACCGTCCGTCTTCTTGTAAGTCGTTTTCCGTCAACACCAGATAGTGCGGTGCAGTTTCGCAGGAAACATTCAGCCCGGCCTGCTTTGCTTTGCGGATTAAGTCCACACTTTCCGCCGCAGACACATGGCAAACATGATAGGCACAGCCGGTTTTTTCCACCAGCTCCAAATCCCGCTCAATCTGTTTATATTCGCTTTCCGAACAAATACCCGCATGGCCGTGGGCTTTGGCATATTCCCCGTCGTGGATATAGCCGCCGCGCAGCAAGGAATTATCCTCACAATGGGCGCAGATAATTTTGCCCAAAGACTTTGCCCGTTCCATAGCGGCAAGCATCACCCCGTCGTTCTGCACGCCGCTTCCGTCATCGGTGAAAGCCACAACGTCTTTTGCCATGCCCTCCATGTCGGAAAGGGTTTCACCCTGCCGTCCAATGGTAATTGCGCCGTAAGGAATGATTCGGATTTTGGGGTTTTCCCCAATGCAGCTTTGCTCCGCGGCCAGTTTTTTTACGCTGTCCGGCACGGGGGAAAGGTTCGGCATGGGGCAAACGGCGGTAAATCCGCCTGCTGCGGCTGCGGCCGCCCCGGTTTCAATGGTCTCTTTATAGGAAAAGCCCGGCTCGCGGAAGTGCACATGCACGTCGGCAAAGGCGGGAACCGCCACACAGCCCTCCAAGTTTAAAATTTCAACGTTGGTTTTGTCCTCCCCGGTTACCACGGGGCTTTTTTCCCCTGTTTTTAAGTCAACCGCGCCTTTCAGCAAATACGTCACAGCAATCTCCTGCCTTTCTTGAATATGCCAAATGAAAAAAGCCTTATCGATACCGACAAGGCTTGTACGCGCAAACTTACACAGATACGCACCGCTGCTGTATCCGCTGACCATATGAAACCTTGCTGGCATCTCTGTGCCACTTAAAGATTTTACTTGAGAAAAAGTATATCACACAAACCCGGTTCTGTCAACAGGTTTCCACAAATGTTTTTGAAGGTCTACCCTTCCGTCTAAGGTAAACGTTACGCCCTCAGACCGCAGTAGGGCCTCCTGTAAGCTTTCGCCGTTTATATCGCTGGCGGTGGAAATGCGGCCGTCTTTGGCAACCACACGGTGCCACGGAACAAAGGCAGGGTCGGGCAGAACGTGAAGAGCGTAGCCCACCACTCTTGCCCAGCGCGGATTGCCGGCCATTGCCGCCACCTGACCATAGGTGGCAACAAATCCTTCTGGAATTTGCCCCACCACCTCATATATTTTTTGAAATGTCGTCATGGTTACTCCTTGTCCGACCTACCGGCTAAATAATCTAACGAGCAGTCGAAATAGTCTGCGATTTTGGTTAAGGTTTTGACTGATGGAGATGCGTCTTTCTTTTCTAAATCAAACATAAAACTTGTACTTAAGCCGCACACTTCCGACAACGTTTTAATCGTAACGCCCTTTTCCTTACACAGCTTCCTAATCATCTTTGCAATGTGTTTGTTTTGCAAATCTCCGTCCTCCTAGCTACGATGAGCGTTTTGATTTTTGCATCTGCCTGTAAGATAATCCAGCGAGCAGTCGAAATAGTCTGCTATTTTGGTTAAATTTTTCACAGTTGGAGATTTACCTTTCTCCAATTCTTGAATAAAATTCTTGTTTAACTCAACTTCCGCTAAGAAATATTTTGCTGTAATGTTATTTTCCCTACATAAACATTTTATCCTCTTGGCTATTTGTCCGTTTTGCAAATCTCCATCCTCCTGGCTACGATAAGCGTTTTAGTTTTTGCATCTGCCTGTAAGATAATCCAGCGAACAATCGAAATAATCTGCTATTTTGGTTAAATTTTTCACAGTTGGAGATTTACCTTTGCTTAAATCATACATAAAATTTTTATTTAGTCCAATCTCCTCAAGCATAGCTTTTGCTGTAACATTGTGCTTCTTACATAACAGTTTAATTCTATTCGCAATTTGTCCGTTTTGCAAATCTCTGTCCTCCTAGCTACGATGAGCGTTTTGGTTTTTGCATCTACCTGTAAGATAATCCAGCGAGCAATCGAAATAGTCTGCGATTTTGGTCAAAGTTCTCACTGACGGAGAGGTGTTTCTCTTTTCTAAATCGTAAATTAAACTTTTACTTAAATTACATTCGCGAATTAGCGTGTTAACAGCAATATCCTTTTCTTTGCATAACCGCTTAATCCTGTTTGCTATTTGTTCATTTTGCATACATCTGTCCCTCTTTAACTGCGGTGCGAATTTGAATTGTTTGTTCTACCTAAAAGATAATCAACTGAACAATCAAAATAATTTGCAATCTTGAGTAAAGTTGCCGTTGATGGTGTCCTGTCTCTGACCTCTAAATCGTGAATAATTCCTTTTGTAACATGACTTTCATTCAGCATTTTTGCAACAGAAACACCTTTTTCACTGCAAAGTATTTTAATTCTCTTTGCCACTTGTGCATTATCCATAATTTTCACCCTTTCGTTTTGTGCAATTTCACAATTCGCGCTCAAAAGCGTATTATAATAAGAGTGAAATCAAAAAGAGCACAAAAAAAGCCACAAAGACAGATATAGTATTTCCTAGACAGAATCATTATATCATTTTGCAGCTCAATTGTCAATTTTTGATTCTCCCAGGGGCGGAGGTGTTCATAACTACCGTCCCCTCAGCTGTCAAAAGGGACAAGACGGTTTCACTGAATCCCGTCTTGCACCGATTCATATAGAAATAATCCCCTATATGCTAAAATTACCCCTTGACAGAAAGACGCGACGGTAAAAATCTACCGTCGCGTCCCCTTTTTTCGTGCTTGCTTTATGTGTGTATGTATATAAAAGAGGGGTTCACCTCTCTTATAAGCTAAATAGTTTTGGCATATTCCATAAACAAACGCCAGTCCTCACGGCTTAAAAAGTGCGTGCCGCCGCGCCTGTGATATGCCACGTTCCCTTTGTGCAGCTTTTCACCCACCGCCGGGAACCTGTCGCTGTAAACGAAGCCTTTTTGGCCGTAGTGCTCAAAATAATCTCCTGCCATAACGCAGGACAAAAATTCAAAATTCGGGTCTGCCCACAAATCTTCAGCCGCGCTGGCTACATAAACCTTTCTCGGCGCAATTGCCGCCAGCAAAAAGTGCTGGTCGAACGGCATGTCGTCTTCTTTCCCACGATATTTCTCATAGTTTTTGCAAAACCAATAGCCCAGCCGCGAACAAATGTCTTCCACTCGCTCGCCCTGTTTGCCGCGGGTAATTGCCGCGCCGCTGCAGCCGGAATCGTTAGAAATGGCAAGGGCGAAGCGCGTGTCCTGCGCGCCGGCCAAAAGCGCCGTTTTGCCCAAGCGGGAATGTCCCACCGTCATGGCCCGGTTTTGGTCTAATTCCGGCAGGGTTTCGGCATAGTCTAACACCCGCGAGGCCGCCCAGGCCCACATGGCAATTTTGCCGCAGTCGTTCGGGCGAACCTGCTCGTTTGCTCCTAAAAGAAAGGGGCTAACGCCGTTGGAAAAATCTGCGTCGTCTGACGTTACTTCCTTATAACAAAACGATAAAACGGCAAAGCCGCTGTCGATAATTTCTTCTGTTGGTTCATATCTGTCCGGCACGTCGGGCCGGAAGTTGATGTGCACAAAAAACGGCACCTTTTTTTTGCCCTTTGGAATGGCCGCCCGAACGGGGAACGTAAACGCGTCGGTTTCAAACTGCGCCGTTATGTTCACCGTGCGCAAAATGGCCTTGCCTGCGGCAAAATCTTTTTCTTCACTAACGGTTTCCCAGCTTAAAGATGTTTCACGGTTTGGCAAAACGCCATATTCCTCTTCCAGCAAAACACCCAGCATGGTGTTTTTTGCTTCTTCAATGGGCATGCCAAAAGGAAACTTTGGCAAATTCAGCCCGTTTAATGTTTCTTTTAACATTTTAAAATCACTCCGCTTCAGCCATATATTCCTGTAAGGCCGCCCGGCCCGTTTCGGTTACGGGTTTAATCCATTTTTTCGAGAAAAAGTGTTTCAGGCACAACACGGATTTTAAATAGTCCTCAAACACATAGCTGCACGCAAACACCAGCACAAACGGAAGCTTAATAACAAACGCCGCAATGAATGTAACAGGCAGCGAAATTGCCCAAAGGCAAATCAGGTCATATTTCATGCCGGTTTTCGTGTCGCCGCCGGAACGGAAAATAGCCACAATAATCACATAAGGAATGTTTCGAATGGGCACCTCAATGGCGTAAACAAGCATAATGCCCATTGCGGCGGACAGGGTTTTCTCTGTAATTTTGCCGCCCATGTTAAAGATGTAAATGAGCTGTTCGCGGAAGAAAAGCACAAAAATGCCCACTACCACGCCCGCTAAGGGAACAATTATCATAAACCGCCTTGCGTCTTTTAAAGCGCGCTTGATGTTGCCCGCGCCAATGTCCTGCCCAACCATAACACAGCCCGCGTTGTTAAACCCAACAAAGAACGCAAAAGCAATGTTTTCAAAGGTACGCAGAATGGTCACTGCGGCGGAATATTCATACCCTAAGTTTGCAAAAATAATGTTATAGCAAATGGTGCCGAGGCCCCACAGCGATTCGTTTAAAATAACTGGCAGGGCTTTTTTATAAAAGTCTGCCACCATGTGCCTGGTAAAGCCGAAAATCTCCCTCACCGGGGCGAAAAAGATGTCGTCTTTCTGAATGGCCATAACGATGTAAATAATCACTGGGCCGGACCAAGACGAAATCACCGTTGCCACAGCCGCGCCCTCAATGCCCATTTCCGGCAGGCCGAATGCGCCGAAAATTAAGCCATAGTCTAAAAAGGCGTTGGCAATGGTGGTGAAAAACGCCACATACATGGGCAGCTTCACCCGTTTTGTAGAGCGCAGAACGGCGCATGCTATCATGTTCAGCACAATGGCCGGATAGGAAAACACCGCAATTTTTAAATATCTGCTTCCGGCGTCTAACACGCCGGCGTCCCGGTTAAAAATGCTGATAACGCCTTTGGGAACGGAAAGTCCCACAACCAAAAACGCCAGCGACACCAAAAAGGCAGACGACACTGCAATTCCATACGTTTTTACAATGCCGCCGTGGTTTTTGTCGCCAAAATATTGGGCGAAAAACACTGACGCACCGGAACAAATTCCGAATAAAACCATATTTAAAAACCAGCTCCACTGGCCCGCCATGCCCACAGCCGCAAGGCTTACGTCGCCAAGTTGGCCAACCATGAGCGTATCTACCAGCGTAAACGAGCTTGTAAGCAAATTCTGCACGGCAATGGGAATTGCAAGGGACAAAACCGACCCCCAAAATCTTCTGCCGCCTAACACTTTTTGTAGCACGGGAAACCTCCGGAAACTGTAAAATTTGACATAATCTATATTATAGTTCATAAAATCACTTTAGTCAAGTAAAATATCAGATAAAAAGCACGGTTTTCGAAAAACCGTGCTTTTTTTACAGTATCTTAACTTTTTTAATCGTCCTGAAGCGCATCGTAGCCTGTTTCCCCAGTGCGGACCTTAATTGCATCCTCCACGTCGTAAACAAAAATTTTGCCGTCGCCGATGTGGCCGGTGTAAAGCGCGTCTTTTGCCGCTTCAACCACAGTTATAACCGGAATTTTGCTTACAACCACGTCTACCTGCACTTTGGGCAGCAGATTCATTTCAATGGGAACGCCGCGGTAATATTCCGGCTTACCCTTCTGCGCGCCGCAGCCCATGACCTGGGTTACCGTCATGCCGTTTACGCCGATTTGGTTCAGCGCCTCTTTTAATGCCTCGAACCTGCCCTGCTTGGCAATAATGGTTATTTTTGTAAGCTTTGCCGAGCCCTCGGGCGCCTTTGTGGAAACGTCCTTCACGTCAATTGCCCTTGATTTGGGAACAGCTCCAACAGCACCCAATGTAGGAATGTCCAGCTTTTCAACCGCAGGCACAAAGTCTGCATAGGCACTGGGCAGGCCGTGCTCTGTTGCATCCAGTCCCATAATTTCTTCCTCCGGTGTTACCCGCAGACCAATGGTCTTTTTAATTACCGTAAAGGTAATGAACATGGTTACCACTGCCCATGCTGCAACGGCTACGACTCCAATGAACTGAACAAAAAGCTGGTGCGGATCGCCTGTGTAAAGAAGGCCGTTTAAGCCCGCAGGTGCATCGGGGTTTGCCAGCAGGCCCACCGCCAATGTGCCCCAAATGCCGTTTGCCAGGTGCACGCCCACCGCGCCCACTGGGTCATCTATGTGCAGCTTTAAGTCTAATAATTCAACCACAACCACAACCAAAATGCCAGAAACCACGCCAACAATTAGCGAGCCTGCAGCGTCTAACGCCGCACACCCTGCCGTAATTCCAACCAGCCCTGCCAGCGAGGCGTTTAAGCACATGGAAACGTCTGGCTTGCCGTTTTTAATCCAGGTGAAAATCATACAGACAACTGTTGCAACTGCCGGGGCAATGGTTGTGGTGAGAAAAATGGAACCCAGCTCAGACACGCTTTTTGCCGCCGCGCCGTTAAAGCCATACCAGCCAAACCACAGAATGAAACAACCCAGTGCGCCAATGGTAATGGCGTGGCCCGGAATTGCATTTACCTTAACCACTTTGCCGTTTTTGTCCTTTGTATATTTTCCAAGACGAGGCCCTAAAATAGCTGCGCCAATGAAGGCTGCAATGCCGCCCACCATGTGAATTGCGCAGGAGCCTGCATAGTCGTGAAAGCCCATCTGCGCCAGCCAGCCCTGAGAATTCCAAATCCAGCCCGCTTCGACGGGATACACCACCAGCGAAATAACCGCAGAATAGATGCAATAGGAAACAAATTTTGTGCGCTCTGCCATTGCGCCGGAAACAATGGTGGCCGCCGTTGCGCAGAACACCAGGTTAAACACAAAGCTTGAAGCATTTGCTTCGATAAATCCGCCAAAATCAGTGAAAATTCCTAAGTTTGGTACGCCGATAATGCCCATAACATAGTCTTCTGCCATCATCAGGGAAAACCCGATAAATATAAAGCAAACCGTGCCAATGCAAAAATCCATCAGGTTTTTCATAATGATGTTCCCGGCGTTTTTCGCCCTGGTAAAGCCCGACTCCACCATGGCAAAGCCCGCCTGCATAAAGAACACCAGTGCCGCGCCGATTAAAAACCAAATACCGAAAGCGGCATTGTCCACAACCCCTTCAATAAAGGAAGTGATTTCCCCGTTTGTGAGAATGCTGTTTACGTCCATAGTTCCTTCCTCCTATTTTATGCTAAATTTATTTATAAAATAAAACAACGGCCCGCCGTGGGGAAAAACGTAAAACCGTTTCTCCCCGGGCACGCCGTTGTGTCTCAGGTAAATTTTATTTTATTTTCACTTATTTAACACCGAACAGAAGCTCGCCGTAGGTAGGATAGGGCCAATACCGTTCGCCAACTAAGGTTTCCAATTCGTCTGCGTCGGCCCGGGCTTCCTGCATATCTACAAAAATGGTGTTTTTATAATAGTTTGCCAGCGCTTGCGCATCATCTTCATAGTCGCTGGCTGAAACCATGTCGGCCTGCAGTTTCTCCGCCTTCTTATAAAGACAAGCGGAAAGAGACGAAAGCTTTGCGATGAGCTCTGTTTCCACATCTGCGTTGATGTCGGCTGAGAGGCCTTTCTTCATGGTAGCAATTTCTGTTAAATCTTTAATATAGGAACAAACTGCGGGAATAATGTCTTTTTTAATCATTTCCAGCATGGTCAGCGCCTCAATGTTAATAGTTTTGCTATAATTTTCTAGCAAAATCTCCAGCCGCGACTCCATTTCCACTTCGGTGAAGATGTGGTGCTTGTTAAACAGCGCCACGTTTTTGTCGGAAACAAAATATGGCAGCGCCTCTGCGGTTGTCTTTAAGTTATAAAGGCCGCGCCTTGCCGCCTCTTCCTCCCACTCTTTGCTGTAGCTGTTGCCGTTAAAGATAATGCGCTTGTGCTTTTCCACCGTTGCCTGAATGAGGGAATGTAAGTCCTCCTCCACAGTGGGGCTTTTTTCCAGTGCATCGGCAAACTGGCACAACGCTTCGGCCACAATAGTGTTCAGCACAACGTTTACATCAGAAATGGAGCTTGCAGAGCCCAGCATGCGGAACTCAAACTTGTTGCCCGTGAATGCAAAGGGTGACGTGCGGTTTCTGTCGGTTGCATCCTTCGAAATTTTCGGAAGCACCGAAACGCCCACCTCAAATTCTTCTCTGCCGTGGTGAACATAGTCCTCGTCCTCGTTCACAATGGCTTTTAACACCGCTTCTAATTCCTCGCCCAAGAACATAGACACAATAGCCGGAGGCGCTTCGTTTGCACCTAAGCGGTGGTCATTGCCCGGTGTTGCAACAGAAATTCTGAGTAAATCCTGATATTCATCAACTGCTTTGATAACCGCAGACAAAAACAGCAAAAACTGTGCATTTTCCATGGGAGAATCGCCGGGCTCAAGCAAGTTTATGCCGGTGTCGGTGCTCATAGACCAGTTGTTGTGCTTGCCGCTGCCGTTTACGCCGGCAAAGGGCTTTTCGTGAAGCAGGCAGGCCAGCCCGTGACGCTGGGCCACCTTTTGCATAATCTCCATGGTGAGCTGGTTGTGGTCCGCCGCAATGTTGGTGGTGGTAAAAATGGGGGCCAGCTCATGCTGAGAAGGGGCAACCTCGTTGTGCTCGGTCTTTGCCAAAACCCCCAGCTTCCACAGCTCCTCGTTTAAGTCTTTCATAAAGGCGCTGACCCTGGGCTTAATGGTGCCGAAATAGTGGTCGTCCATCTCCTGACCCTTGGGGGGCATTGCGCCGAACAACGTTCTGCCTGTAAAAATTAAGTCCTTCCGTTTGTCAAACATGGAACGCTCTACCAAAAAATATTCCTGTTCCGGCCCAACAGTAGTGAACACGCGCTTTACGTTGGTTTTGCCAAACAGCTTTAAAATTCTAAGAGCCTGAATGTTCAACGCTTCCATAGAACGGAGCAATGGCGTTTTTTTGTCCAGCGCCTCGCCGCCATAGGAGTAAAACGCGGTAGGAATACACAGCGCACCGTCTTTAATGAATGCATATGACGTAGGATCCCACGCGGTGTATCCCCTTGCCTCAAAGGTGGCCCGAAGTCCGCCAGACGGGAAGCTCGAAGCATCGGGCTCACCCTGAACAAGCTCCTTGCCCGAAAACTCCAAAATCACGCTGCCGTCTTCAATGGGGGTAATAAAGCTGTCGTGCTTTTCCGCCGTGATGCCCGTCATGGGCTGGAACCAGTGGGTGTAGTGGGTTGCGCCGTGCTCCACCGCCCAGTCCTTCATGGTTGCCGCAACAACGTTTGCAATGCTTTTGTCAATGGGTTTTCCCATGCGGACGGTTTTTTTCAGCGCCTTGTATGTATCCTTCGGCAGACGCTGCCGCATGGTCTGGTCGTTAAAAACCAGCGAGCCGAAAAATTCCGGTATGTTTGCCATATTCAATTCCTCCCTATATCATCAATTTCAACATATGCGGTAAAAACAAAAAAAGACACTGCGGAAACGGGATACGTTTCGCAGCGCCTTTGCTGTTTACAGTTGTCATTATACGCCGAAAGCTTTTTTTTGTCAATCCCTTTTTTTCATTTTTTTTGAATTTTTATAATTTTTACAGTTTTTGCGTTTCAAAAAAGCCAAAACCTATTTACTTTTCCCAAAGCTACACGATGTAACCAATGCGATAAATCTATGAATATTGACAAAATTCTTGTTTTTTCACTCATTACTCGTAATCGAATCTTTAAGTATTTCTTAATATTACGCGGAAACGTATACGCCAAACTGCACAATTGTGTAAAATTTAGACTAAGGGAGGTTACGGTTATGGGGATTAAACAGGCTATTGTCATTCGCATTAAAGATTTATGCGATGAACGTAGAATTAAAATTACTACACTTGCCAGAATGTCCGCAGTTTCTCCATCTACCATTTACAGCATATTTAATGAAGAGCGAAAGGACGTTGGCACTGTTCTGCTGAAAAAAATTTGTGACGGACTGGAAATTGAACTGAAGTCCTTTTATGACGATCCGGTTTTCTCCGATTTGGAACCGGAGGTGAAATAACAACTAACTGCCGGACGTTTATTCTTAATTGTCCGGTCATTATTTATGCTTAAAAGAGGGTGAAATTTCTTTCATGAGCACAGATTATGAAATGAGGTTGGGAAAAAACATTCAAAAGCTGCGCAAAATGCGAGATTTGTCCCAAGAGCAGCTAGCAAAAAAACTGCAGCTTTCGGGCTGCGACATAAGCCCATACACCCTATCGCGGATTGAGCTTTGTCAAAAACACGTTCGGGCGGATGAGCTAAAAAGTTTGAAAGAGGTGTTTGGCATTACCTTTGACGAACTGATGGAAGTTTAAATTTTTTTGAAATTTTTCCTTGACAAAATTTCATTTTTTGTTTATAATAGGAATAACGGAACAATGGAGTTCCACCGAAAAGACAGGTCTGGCTTTTCGGTGGTGCTCTATTTTTTTTTTTGAATTTAAAGGAGGTTTTTCATATGGTAAAAGAGGGCCAGGTTCGCATTCCGTCCGGCTGCGCCATCTCCGGCATATTTTCTAAGAATGGCAGACGTATGGCGGGGGACGACATCATAAAATCCATCGCCGTAATGCACGACCGCTCCAACGGATTAGGCGGCGGCTTTGCCGGCTATGGCATTTATCCCGAATACCGCGATTTATATGCGTTTCACATTTTTTATGACAGTTTGGAAGCAAAAACAGCATGTGAAAAGTTTTTGGATTTGCATTTCGACGTGGTAAACCTTTCAAAAATTCCCACCAGAAAGGTTGCGTCCATCACCGACGAACCCCTCATCTGGCGCTATTTTGTAACGCCGCTTCCAACAAAACTTGCCGACAGTCAGCTAGAAGAACGCGAGTTTGTGGCGCGGAGCGTAATGAAAATCAACACCCACATTTCTGGTGCCTATGTGTTTTCCAGCGGAAAGAACATGGGAGTGTTTAAGGCGGTGGGCTTTCCCGAAGACGTGGGCGCATTTTACCGCTTAGAGGAATATGAGGGTTACTGCTGGACGGCTCACGGCCGCTACCCAACCAACACCCCAGGCTGGTGGGGCGGTGCCCATCCCTTTGCCATGCTGGACTATTCCATTGTCCACAACGGCGAAATTTCGTCCTACGACGCGAATCGCCGCTATATTGAAATGTTCGGCTACAAGTGCTGCCTGCTCACCGACACCGAGGTTATCACCTATATGATAGATTTCTTAAACAGACGCAAGGGCCTCTCTTTAAAAGAAACCGCAGAGGTCATAGCCGCGCCGTTTTGGTCCACCATTGATCAGATGCCGGAAAAGGATAAAAAACGGCTGACATACCTGCGGGAAACTTTTCCCGGCCTGCTCATCACCGGCCCGTTTTCCATTCTTTTGGGCTTTGAGGGCGGTATGATGGCGCTGAACGACCGGCTGAAGCTGCGGTCGATGGTGGCTGCAGAACGCGGTGACATTGTCTACGTTGCCAGCGAGGAGGCGGCAATTCGGATTATTGCGCCTGAACTGGACAAAATCTGGTCCCCCGCAGGCGGCGAGCCTGTAATTGTAACGTTAAACGGAGGTGAACCCAATGCCAATTAATTTTCTCTATCCTGAATATGAAATCATACGCGACACAAACAAATGCATTGCTTGCCGGGTGTGTCAGCGCCAATGCGCCAACGAAGCGCATACGTTTGATGAAGAAGCAGGCATCGTGCTCTCCGACAGTGCAAAATGTGTCAATTGCCACCGGTGCGTTTCGCTCTGCCCAACCCGGGCACTGAAAATTGTGAAGACCGACCACACCTTCCGGGAAAACGGAAACTGGGACAGCAACGCCATTACTGAAATATATAAACAGGCCGAAAGCGGCGGCGTTTTGCTCTCCTCCATGGGCAATCCCAAAGATTTTCCTGTTTATTTCAATAAAATTCTCATCAATGCGTCCCAGGTGACGAACCCCTCCATAGACCCTTTGCGGGAACCGATGGAAACCAAAGTTACCCTGGGCGCAAAACCAAGCCGCATTGAACGGGACGAAAACGGTGACATTGTTGACAACCGCACCCCATCCCTCACGCTTTCCACCCCGGTAATGTTTTCCGCCATGTCTTACGGTTCCATTAGCTATAACGCCCACAAGAGCTTGGCGTTGGCAGCCAAAGAGCTGGGCATTTATTACAACACCGGCGAGGGCGGCCTCCATGAAGATTTTTATGAATATGGCGCAAACACCATTGTTCAGGTGGCGTCGGGCCGGTTTGGCGTGCACAAGGATTTTCTCTCCGCCGGCGCGGCAATTGAAATTAAAATGGGCCAGGGCGCAAAGCCGGGCATCGGCGGTCATCTACCCGGCGAAAAAATTGTGGGCGACGTTGCGAAAACCCGCATGATTCCAGAGGGTAGCGACGCCATTTCCCCCGCTCCCCACCACGACATCTATTCCATTGAAGATCTTAGGCAGCTGGTGTTTTCTTTAAAAGAGGCCACCAACTATCAAAAGCCCGTAATTGTGAAAATTGCGGCGGTGCACAACGTGGCGGCCATTGCCAGCGGTGTTGCAAGAAGCGGCGCGGACATTATTGCCATCGACGGGTTTCGCGGCGGCACAGGCGCGGCGCCCACCCGAATCCGCGACAACGTAGGCATTCCCATTGAGCTGGCTTTGGCCAGCGTAGATGAGCGGCTCCGCCAGGAGGGCATCCGCGACAACGTGTCAATCGTTGTGGGCGGCAGCATCCACTCCAGCGCAGACATGGTGAAAGCAATTGCCTTAGGTGCCGACGCGGTATATATCGGCACGGCGGCCCTTTTGGCCTTAGGGTGCCATTTGTGCAGGTCCTGCCAGGGGGGCAGGTGCAACTGGGGCATTGCCACCCAGCGGCCTGATTTGGTGAAACGGTTAAACCCTGAAATTGGCAAAAACCGGCTGGTAAATCTGGTAAATGCCTGGACACATGAGATAAAAGAAATGATGGGCGGCATGGGCATTAACTCCATCGAAGCCCTGCGGGGCAACCGGCTCATGCTCCGGGGTGTGGGACTTACCGAAAAAGAACTTGCAATTTTGGGGATTAAACATGCTGGAGAATAAAAAAAGAAAGGCAGGGTTTTAAACGATGAAACGAGTTTATGTAAACGAAGACTGGTGTTTGGGCTGTCATCTTTGCGAATATAACTGCGCTTTTGCAAACTCCGGCAGTCAAGACATGGTAAGCGCGTTAAAAGGTGTAAAAATTCATCCAAGAATTCAGATAGAAGAAGCCGACGGCATTTGCTTTGCAGTTTCGTGCCGTCACTGTGAAGACCCCCTGTGCGTGAAAGCCTGCATCACCGGTGCGCTCACGCAACGCAACGGACTCATTTCCATCGACAGCGGCAAGTGTGTGGGGTGCTTTACCTGCATTTTAAGCTGTCCCTATGGGGCAATTGTGCCAGGCGAGGGTACAGCAGTGCAAAAGTGCGAATTGTGTGCGCAAACAACTAACGGGGAGCCGGCGTGCGTGGCCGGCTGTCCGAACCGCGCAATTGTATTTGAAGAACGGGAGGAGGGCTAAAATATGCGTTATGTAATCATCGGAAATTCCGCAGCAGCAATTGGCGCCGTTGAGGGAATCAGAACTGTGGATAAAGAGGGGGACATCACTATTGTTTCAAACGAGTCCCATCACACCTATTCGCGTCCGCTTATCAGCTATTTGTTGTGCGGCCAGACCACCAAGGAAAAAATGAAATACCGCCCGGACTCATTTTATGAAGATAACGGGTGCACGGTTTTTTTCGGAACGGAATGTGAAAAAATTGACGAAAAGGAACAAACCGTCACGCTGTCAGACAGCAGAAAACTTTCCTACGACAGGCTGCTGATTGCCACAGGTTCCTCCCCCGCCGTTCCTCCCATCGACGGTCTGAGCACAGTGCAAAATAAATTCACCTTTATGTCCCTGTCCGATGCAGAAGCATTAGAACAGGCGCTTAAGCCAAAATCACGCGTTTTAATTTTAGGCGCCGGACTGATTGGGCTAAAATGTGCCGAAGGCATTGCCGGTTTGGCAGGCAAAATAACCGTGGTGGATTTGGCAGACCGGATTCTGCCCAACGTGTTAGACGAAGATGCAGCCGCCATTGTGCAAAGGCAAATGGAACACCACGGTATAAACTTTGTTTTGGCCGATGGTGCATCGCGGTTTGAGGAAAAAAAGGCGTTTTTGAAAAGCGGCAGGGAAATTGAGTTTGACGTTTTGGTAGTGGCTGTTGGCGTGCGGCCAAACACTTCACTGATATGCAATTTAGGAGCAGACGCAAAGCGCGGCATTGTGACCAACAATCGTCAGCAAACAGAATTTACAAACATTTTTGCTGCCGGGGACTGCACCGTAAGCCGCGATCTCACCACCGGACAGAATAAAATTTTGGCTTTGCTGCCCAACGCCTACATGCAGGGACATTGCGCCGGTGTCAACATGGCCTTAGGCCAAGCAGTTTATGACAACGCAATTCCCATTAACGCTGCCGGCTTTTTTGGTCTTCACTTAGTCACTGCCGGCTCTTACGACGGCATAGCGTACGTTGAAAAATCGGAAAATGCCTATAAAAAACTGGTGGTGAAGGACGGACTTTTAAAAGGTTTTATCATTATCGGCGACGTGACACGTTCGGGCATCTACACTTCCCTCATCCGAAACCAAACGCCTTTAGATACCATTGATTTTGATTTAATTCGCCGCAGTCCCGGTCTGATGGCCTTTTCCAGACAAAAGCGCGACGTTATTTTAGGAGGTGCCAAGTCATGATTATTGAAGCAAATTCCATGCATTTTTCTGACCTGAACCAAAAGGTGCGCCAGGCAAGTGAACAAAAAATTATAATTAACAACTGCATTGGCCAGCGGTATATCGCAAGCGGCCTGGAGCAAAAGCAAATTGAACTTCACGGAACACCGGGAAACGCCCTGGGAGCATATTTAAACGGCGGGGAAATTACGGTGTTTGGCAACGCCCAGGAAGCCACGGGCGACACCATGAACGACGGCAAAATTGTCATCCACGGTTCCTCGGGAGACGCGACAGGCTATGCCATGCGAGGCGGCAAAATATTTGTCCGCGGCAACACGGGCTACCGGGCCGGAATTCACATGAAGGAATACCACGAAAAAATCCCCGTAATCGTAATAGGCGGAACGGCGGGGAGCTTTTTGGGCGAATATCAGGCCGGCGGCAGGATTATTGTTCTGGGCCTGGGCGCAGACGGCGGCGCTCCGGTGAAAAATTTCTGCGGAACGGGCATGCACGGCGGCAAAATGTTTTTAAGGGGAAACACACCGCCGAAAAACTTGCCGAAGCAGGTTTGCGCTGTGAAAGCCACTAAGGCGGACTTAAAAGAAATTGAGGCCGACATTGCCGAGTTTTGCGCCCTATTCGGCGAGGATTTTGAAGCCATTATCTCGTCCGACTTTTTTGTACTCACGCCGGACTCGAAAAATCCGTATCAACAGATGTATACCAAAAACTAAATGCGTCAACGGGCCGGCAGGTTTGCCGGCCTTTTTTTCGCGCATTTTTTTGAAAACAGCATTGAAAACAGGTGCAGGATTTGGTATAATGAAATATATTTGATATAATAAAAAGGAAAAATTTATGACGCGGCAAAAGCGCGGGAGGGACAAACGCCAATGTATAACCAGTTTCAGACAAAGCTGCCGGCAGGCAGGCACACAAAAAAATTGATTGCGCCCATAAAAAAGACGGCGGAGGAGCTAATCAACACAACCGCCGGCTGTCTGCCCTATTCAAAATTCCGCCTGTTTCACGAAACGGGCAGCAGAACGGAATATGAAGCGCTTTATATTGAGCACCGCAAACGCTTAAACGTGTTTGCAGTTATGAGCCTTTATGAGGCCGACGGCAAATGGATTTCTGCGCTGGAGGATGCCGTCTGGGCAGTTTTAGACGAGTTCTCGTGGTCGTTCCCCGCTCATATTGCTAAGGACAAAACGCCAAAAGAAGCCGCGGAAAACCTGGATTTGTTTTCCACGGAAACTGCGTTCACGCTGAGCGAAATTCTCTATTTGCTGGGAGACCGAATTGCCCCCTTTGTACGAACACGTGCCGTTTCTGAAATTCAGCGCAGGGTAATTGCGCCTTATGTGAAAACCGACATAACCTGGCCGAAAAACAACTGGTCTGCCGTGTGCGCAGGCTCCATTGCCTGTGCCGTGATTTATCTGGGGCTAAGCGACGTGTGGAACACCATTGAAAACCGGGTGCTTGCCTCGCTTCAGACCTTTTTAGACAGCTATGAAAATGACGGCGGCTGCTTAGAGGGTCCGCTCTACTGGCAATATGGGTTTGGTTTTTTCGTTTACAGCGCGGAATTAATTTGTGAATATACCAACGGGCGGCTAAACCTGCTTTCCGGCGAAAAGGTGCGGCGCATGGCGGAATTTGCCCAAAAGGCCCACATCACGGCAGACTATGTTCTGCCCTTTGCTGACGCGCCCCACAATTTAAGGTTCGACATTGGGCTTTTGCATTATTTAAAGAAGAAATTTTCTTCGGTAACCGTGCCCGACGCAAAATATGAGGCAGTGTTCGGCGACGACATTCGCCACCACTTCTGCGCACTAATCCGCAACTTTTTCTGGTATGACGAAAAATTAGAAACGGAAGGAACCTATGACAGAAGCTGTTATTTTTTAGAGGACTCTGGCTGGTATATCAACAAAAAGCATCGGCTTTATTTTGCCGCAAAGGGCGGCAGCAATGCCGAGCCGCACAACCACTGCGATTTAGGCAGCTTTGTTTTGTTTTCCGGCGGCAATTTTATTTTAGACGATTTAGGCTGGCCAGAATATTATAACGGCTATTTCGGCGAAAAGCGCGAAAATGACCTTTGCGCCTCCTCCCGGGGGCACAGCGTGCCCATGATTGACGGAAAGCCTCAGCCGGCAGGGGAAGCTTACAGTGCGAAGGTGCTGTCCCACACGGAGGCGGGCTTTCGGTTAGAGCTTTCCAAAGCCTACAGCGCGCCGGGCTTAAACTCCTTCCAGCGGAGCTTTACCATAAGCGACGCAGCGCTGATTGTAACCGACACCCTATCCGGCGAAATCAACGATTTCACCGAACGGTTTGTCACCCGTATTGAGCCGAAAATGCTGGGGGGCGGCGTAGTAAAAATTGCAGACTTCACCATTGTCTGCGGTGTAAAGGCCGAGGTGTACGTGTCAAAAGAGGTGTTTACCCCCCGGCTCAGCATTTGTAAAATGGACATGAAGCCGGAAGAAACGGCTTATCTCATCGATTTTCGGTTAGGACGGCAGACGCCTGGCAGCTCTGTCACATTTATTATAGAAAAATCGGCCGGCTCTTTTTAACGGGACGGCAGACAACACAGCCCAAAACATGGGCGGAAAGGTGACTGAACATAATGAACCTGTCAATGAATTTTATCAAGGCGAACGACCAAATGTGTACCTTCGACCACCACGTAAACGCGCCGCTGTTCCGCAAACGCTTTACGCTGGACAATACACCCCGGTGGGCTAAAATTACCATTTGCGGTCTGGGATTTTATGAGCTGTATGTGAACGGCAAAAACATTACCAAAGGGCCGCTGGCACCCTATATCAGCGCGCCGGACGACCTTTGCTATTTTGACTGCTACGACGTAGCAGATTATCTTACCGAGGGAGAAAATGTGATTGGCGTAATGCTGGGCAATGGCATGCATAACGCATTTGGCGGCTTTATTTGGGATTTTGAAAAAGCAAGCTGGCGCAGCAGCGTTAAGTTCGCCATGACCTTAACAGCAAACGGCCAGGAGCTTTTCTCAGCAGACGAAACCTTTGTTACACATCCCTCCCCCATCACTTTCGACGACCTGCGCATGGGGTGCTGGTACGACGCAAATTTAGAGCTTCCCGGCTGGAGCGAACCGGGGTTTGACGACTCTTCCTGGCAGCCCGCCCAATCCGCTGACGCTCCCAGAGGCACGCCCAAGCTATGTGAGGCCGAACCCATCGCGGTGTCTGCCGAAATAAAACCGGTGAACATTTTTAAGTGTACCGGCGGATATATTTACGACTTCGGGGTGAACACCGCCGGTGTGTGCCGCTTAAAGATAAACGGCAGGCCGGGTCAAAAAATCACCATGACGCATGTGGAAATATTGATGGACAAAAAGCCCTATCTAGAAAATATTTCCTTTGTCCGCCCCGAAAGCTGGGATATTTATCAAAAATATAACCAAAAAGACGTTTACATCTGTCGCGGCGGCGAGGCCGAGTTTGTGCCGTGCTTTACCTACCACGGGTTTCAGTATGTGTTTGTGGAGGGCCTATCGGAAGATCAGGCCACAAAGGATGCGCTGACCTATCTTGAAATGCACTCAGACCTTCCGGTGCGGGGCAGCTTCTCCTGCTCTGACAGCACCGTGAACAAATTATATGAAATGGCCCACCGCTCAGACCTTGCAAACTTTTACTACTTTCCCACAGACTGCCCCCATCGGGAAAAAAACGGCTGGACGGGAGACGCTTCCATGTCTGCCGAGCACATGCTCCAGTGGCTGGGCGCAGAAAAAAGCTTTGCAGAATGGCTGGCAAACATCCGTGCCTGCCAAAGAGAGGACGGCGCAGTTCCCGGCATAGTGCCCACTGGCGGCTGGGGCTTTGAATGGGGCAACGGCCCCGCGTGGGATTCGGTTATTGTGAACCTGCCCTACTACACGTATCAATACACCGGCGATAAAAAGATTATAATCGACAACGCCTCCATGATTATGCGCTATCTTCACTACGCCACGACCCAGTTTGACGAACGGGGGCTTTTGGCCATTGGTCTTGGTGACTGGCTCCAGCCCATGGAGGATGGCACTGCCGCCACTAACTCGGCAGATGCACCCCTAGAACTTACCGATAGTGCTATCGTATTCGATATGGCAAACAAGGCATCTTTCCTGTTTGAGCAAGTGGGACTTCTCCCCCAGGCGCGATTTGCGGCACACATTGCGGGAAACCTTTTAAATGCCCTCCGCATCAATTTAATGGATCCTAAAACCTGCACCGCGGCCGGAAACTGCCAGACCTCTCAGGCGCTGTTTTTAGCACTGGGGCTGTTTAAGGACGAAGAGATTCCCCAGGCAAAGCAAGTGCTTTTAGATATGATTCATGAGAAAAATGATCACTTAAGCTCCGGCATGATCGGGCTCCGCTATCTATTCCACGTGCTGTCCGCTCTGGGAGAAAGCGAACTAGCATACGCCATGATTACAAATGACACTTACCCTGGTTACGGTCAATGGGTAAAGGATGGTGCTACTACGTTATACGAGAATTTTGAAAAGGATTTGAGCTTTCAAGAGGGTGAAACGGCACACATACCTTCCTTAAACCACCATTTTTTGGGCGATATTGCCAGCTGGTTTGTAAAATCTTTGGCCGGACTGCGCTTTAATCCCAATGCAGACGACGTGCGCCGGGCGGACGTTTGCCCCTCATTTGTGGACGGACTTGCGTTTGCCAAAGCCGAGTTTACCGCACCCGACGGAAAAATTTCTGTGGGCTGGAAACGTGCAGACCGGAACGTAGACGACTTTGTAAACAAAATTCGAAACACTGACGCAGGCGGCGCTATAAACACCATTGTGCTCAGCGTTACCGCGCCGGAAACCATTCACGGCCAAATTGTTCTGCCAAAAGGATATTCATTTTTGCGCGGCGGTACGTGCTGCGATTTGGAAGGCGGAACCTATACCATCGTAAAGGATGTGGAATAATGGACTATACACAATCAGAGGTGCTGCAGTTTGTATCGGAAAACGACGTGAAGTTTATCCGTTTGGCGTTCTGCGACATTTTTGGAAACATGAAAAACATTTCCATCATGCCCGGTGAGCTTTCCCGGGCATTTCGAACGGGTATATCGTTCGATGCCTCCCGTCTTTTGGGAATGATGGATTTTACGGATACGGACCTTTCCCTGTTCCCCGACCCCGCCACGTTAAAAGTGCTGCCCTGGCGGCCGTCCCACGGGCGGGTTGTGCGGCTGTTCTGCGACATTCGCTGCTCCGACGGCACGCCCTTTTTAGGGGACGGGCGAAACCTGCTGCGGCAAACAGAACAAAAGCTGAAAAAAAAGGGGCTTACGGCGCAAATCGGCACAGAGTGCGAGTTTTACCTGTTTGAGCGGGACGACGCAGGCCGCCCCACCAGCATTCCGTTCGACCATGCAGGCTATCTGGACGTGGCACCCCTAGACAAGGGCGAAAACGTGCGTCGTGATATTTGCCTCACCTTAGAAAAAATGGGCATTTCCCCCTCGGCCTCCCACCACGAAAAGGGGCCGGGCCAGAACGAAATTCACTTTAACAGCGCGCCGCCCCTTTTGGCGGCGGATAATTTCATCACCTTTAAGTCGGTGGTGAAAACCATGGCGGCTTCAAACGGGCTGTTTGCCTCGTTTCTGCCTCTTCCCTTAGAAAATGAGGCCGCAAGCGGCCTGCATGTTAACATATCGCTGGAAAAGGGCGGTGCAAACGCGGTAAGCGAAAGCTTTATTGCCGGTGTGCTGAACCACGCCGCGGAAATAACCGTGTTTTTAAACCCCCTCACCAACTCCTATGAACGGTTTGGAACCGGCGCGCCGAACGACGTTTCCTGGTCTTACAAAAATTTGACCAGCCTGCTCCGGGTGAAGGAAACGCCCGGCGGCACAACGGTAAACCTGCGCTCGCCGGACGCAGCTTCAAACCCCTATTTGGCCCTGTGCCTGATTTTAAACGCCGGGTTAGACGGCATTGCCCGCGGTCTTCCCCTCTGCCCTCCTGCTGAAACGCAAGAGGCCATTGGCAACAGCGAACGCCTGCCCCTTTCCTTAAAAGACGCGGCGCAGGCCGCAGCAGACTCCCCGTTTATCAGCACGGTTTTGCCGCGTCAGCTTGTAGATTTTTACACAGCCTGCAAAATAAAAGAGTTTGAAACAATGCAGGCGGCGGAATCAGCGGAGGCTTTTTGCCAAAACGCCTACTTTTTAACGGTTTGATCGCGGCCGAAATTGCCTTAAAAGGAGAGTGAAACGTGAACAGCATTTTAATTGCCAACAGCGCCCCCAAAAACCAGAATTACTTAAAAGACCTGGTTTCCTCGGGCGACTGTGAAACCCTTGATTTTGCATCAAGCGGCAGCGAGGCAAGGCGCATGGTGATTGACGCCGACTACGATTTGGTAATCATCAACACGCCGCTGTCAGACGAGTTTGGTCACGACTTTGCGCTTTACTGTGCAGACTCTACCGTCTCCGGCGTTATGCTTTTAGTAAAATCCGATTTGGCAGACTCCATTTTAGAACGGGTGGAGGAATTTGGGATTTTTGTGCTGGAAAAGCCCTTTCACAAACCGTTTTTCTATCAGGCGGTGAAGCTGTTAGAGGCCTCGCGCAGCCGTCTTTTGGGGCTCAAGAACGAAAACGTCCAGCTGCAAAAGCGGATTGAGGAAATCCGCATTATTGACCGGGCAAAATGCGTGCTCATGGAACGGCTGTCTTTGTCAGAAGACCAGGCCTACAGCTATTTAAAGCGCCACGCCATGGACATGCGTGTGACAAAAGAAAAGGTCGCCCGGGCGGTACTCGCCACCTATGGAGGCACAGACCCTTTAAAGAAAGGAATCGATAAATGAAACTTCATTTTACAAAAATGCACGGCATTGGAAACGACTATATTTATTTTAACTGTTTTGAAACAGAAATTGAAAACCCCGAGGAGCTTGCAATTCGGCTTTCAGACCGGCACTTTTCTGTGGGCGGCGATGGCATTGTGCTGATTTTGCCGCCGGACGAGCCTGAAAAAGCTGATGCAAAAATGCGCATGTTTAATGCCGACGGCTCGGAGGGGAACATGTGCGGCAACGCCATTCGCTGTGTGGGAAAATTTTTGTTCGACCACGGGCTTGTTTCTAAAACCACCATCTTGGTGGAAACGAAAAGCGGAACAAAGCGCCTGACCCTTTCCGTAGAAAACGGCGAAGTGGCGGCGGTGCGCGTGAACATGGGCAAAGCCGAGCTTGCGCCGGAGAAAATCCCCGTAACGCTCACCGGCGACAAAATTGTGGGCTTTGAAACAACAGTGGGCGGCGAGGTGCACAAAATCACCTGTGTTTCCATGGGCAATCCACACAACGTAATTTTTACAGACGACCCCTATGGCTTAGACCTTGAAAAAATTGGCCCCGGGTTTGAAAACGACCCCCTGTTCCCGGAGCGGGTGAACACCGAATTTGTTCGGTTAACGGGCAAAAACGAACTTACAATGCGCGTGTGGGAACGCGGCAGCGGCGAAACCTGGGCCTGCGGCACAGGCGCCTGTGCGGCGGCGGTAGCCGCCTGTGAAAATGGACTGTGCGAAAAGGGTGCAGACATTTTGGTAAAGCTCCGCGGCGGCGATTTAACCATTTGTTACACAGACGACGCGGTTTACATGACCGGCCCTGCCGCCTATGCGTTTTGCGGCGAGGTTGAGGTATAAACATACAACATACTTTGGAGGAGATGCAACATATGAACTTAAACACCAATTACAAAAATTTACAACAGAGCTATCTGTTTTCCACCATCGGAAAAAAAGTGGCAGATTTTCAAAAAACCAATCCGGCGCTTCCCATCATTAAGCTTGGCATTGGCGACGTAACCCGCCCCCTTTGCCCCGCCGTGGTAAACGCCATGAAAAAGGCCTGCGACGAAATGGGCAAAGCAGAAAGCTTCCGCGGATATGGCCCGGAGCAGGGTTATGGCTTTTTAAAAGAAGCCATTTTAAATTATTATAAAGAAAAAGGCGTAAGCCTGGAATTAGATGAAATTTTTGTCAGCGACGGAGCAAAAAGTGATGTGGGCAACATTTTAGATTTGTTCGACAAAGACAACACCGTACTGGTTCCCGACCCGGTGTATCCAGTGTATGTGGACACGAACATCATGGACGGAAGAAATATTGTTTACATGAACGCCAATGAAGAAAACGGCTTTTTGCCCATGCCGGACGAAGCGGTGAAAGCCGGCCTTATTTACCTGTGCTCGCCCAACAATCCCACCGGTGCGGTTTATACCAAAGATCAGCTGAAAGCGTGGGTGGACTATGCAATTGATAACCACGCGATAATTCTGTTCGACGCAGCCTATGAGGCCTTTGTGCGGGACAGCTCCCTTCCCCGCAGTATTTTTGAAATTGAGGGCGCGAAAAAATGTGCCATTGAATTCTGCTCGTTCTCGAAAACGGCAGGCTTTACGGGAACGCGCTGCGGTTACACCGTTGTTCCTCTGGAGCTGGAGTCAGACGGTCTTTCCTTAAACAAAATGTGGCTGCGCCGCCAAACCACCAAGTTTAACGGCGTGAACTATATCGTTCAGCGTGGTGCCGAGGCGGTGTTCTCCCCCGAGGGCAGAAAGCAAATTCAGGAAAACATTGACGGTTATATGGAAAACGCCAAAGTAATTGTAGCAACCATGAAAAAGCTGGGCATTTTCTACACCGGCGGCGAAAATTCACCCTACATCTGGCTTAAGTGCCCGGAAGGCATGAAGTCGTGGGACTTTTTCGACTATTTGCTCACCAAGCTTTCCATCAACGGCACGCCGGGGGCGGGTTTTGGCGAAAATGGCGAAGGGTTCTTCCGGCTCACGGCTTTCGGCGACCCGGAGCAGACGAAAGAAGCTATGCGCCGATTAGAAAACGCGGATATTTATAAAAAGTAAGCAATGCTGAAAGATAAAAAGGTAATCATTTTCGATTTAGATGGCACACTGATAGACTCGGTCGGCATGTGGAACGAGGTGGACCGCAGGCTGATTTTGCAGTTGGGCGGCCATCCTGAAGAAGAAACCGTTATTCAAACGCGGCGTGACGAGCTTTTAACCCGGTTCCGCGGAGAAAAAGCCCCCTATGCAGCTTACTGTGCCAGTTTAGGAATGCTTTGCGGATCAGGCCTGTCAGCGGAGGACATTCACAAACTGCGGTATGAAATAGCAGACGGCTATTTGAAAAACACCGTGAAGTTAAAGCCCAGCGCGGCGGAACTGCTGTCTTATTTAAAGGCGCAGGGGCGAACCCTGGTGCTTGCCAGCACCACCTCCCGGGCCAATGTGGAAAAGTATATGCAGTGGAATGAAAACATCAAAAGCAAGGCAAACTTTGGCGCGCTGTTTTCGCGCATTTACACCCGGGACGATGTAACAGAGCTAAAGCCCTCGCCTCAGGTGCATGAGCTGATTTTGTCCGCCCTCGGTGCATCCCCTGACGATTGTTTGGTGGTGGAAGACTCCCTGGCCGGCGTGGAGGCGGCAAATGCTGCAAACATTGCAGTCGTTGCCGTGGCAGACCGGAATTCTGCTCAGGACGAAACACAAATCCGCGCACGCTCCGACGCGTTTTTTTCAGACTGCGCCGCTCTGCACGCGTTTTTTGCCGGCGGCAAAGCCGGTGCGTCTTCTCTTGACAAACCGGACGCAAAATGATATAATGAATAAGCGTTTTTTGCTTAGAAAGGCGGAAAAATGCCGAAATTTTTTATAGAAAAAAACTCAATTATAAATGGGCACACCGTTATCTCCGGCAGCGACGCGGCTCACATTACTAAGGTTTTAAGACTATCAGCGGGCGACGCGATCACCCTGTGCGACGGCCAGGGAACAGACTTCTCCGCTGTTATTACAGACCTTTATAAAGACCGGGTGGAGCTGAACATCAACGAATCGCACCCCTGTCTGGCAGAGCCGGAGCTTGCCGTTACCCTGTTTCAGGCTTTGCCCAAGCAGGGAAAGATGGATTTCATCATTGAAAAGTGCACCGAGCTGGGAATTGGCCGTATTGTGCCCGTATCCGCCCACCGCTGTGTGGCGGCTGTGCGGGACGCAAAGGCGGAGGAAAAAAAGCTTGCCCGCTGGCGCAAAATTGCGGCAGAGTCTGTAAAACAGTGCGGCAGAGGCGTAATTCCTGAGGTAACAGGCGTTGTTCCGCTTCCTGAGGCCATTTTAATGGCCGGCGCGCTGGACGTTACCTTTGCGGCCTATGAAAACGAGCGGGACATGCCGCTAAAATCTGTTTTAGAGGCCGCTTCCGGCAATGGAAAACCAAAAAGCCTGGGCTTTTTCATCGGCCCTGAGGGCGGGTTTGAATCGGAGGAGATTGCGTCATTTTCCGCGGCGGGAATTCCTGCCGTAACGCTTGGAAAACGGATTTTGCGCACCGAAACTGCCGGCTGTGCCGTGCTCACCGCCGTGATGTATGCATTTGGCGAACTCAGTTAACAATTGAAACCCCCGGCTTTGCCCGCGCCGGGCGCGTTAAATATCTATGGGCAGAAAGGTATTGGGGACAAATGACAAAAGTTATGACAAGGGAAGAACGGGAAAAACTATCCAACAGGCTGATTTTAAACTTTGGAATTTTGCTCTGCGGGGCGCTCATTATGCTCTACGTCTACAATTTTATCAGCGCGGGCTACGCAATTCAAACGGCTTACACCGTGGGGATTATCGGCATCATTTCCGCCGTGGCGGCAATTGTGTTTTTTGTGCTGGGCAAAACAAAATTTCCGAAAATCAAAAACTACAGCGCAATCTTTTTCGGCATGTTCATTGCCGCACTGGTTACCTATGCGCCGCGGTTTGGGTTTGTTACAAAGCTCGTTCCGGCTTTCACAATGAAGGTCGCCGTTGTTTCTGTTTTCATTTTAATGGCGGTATATTTCATTGTGCTGTCCATTGTAACAGCGGTTATTTTAAAAACCCACCCCGAAGCGCCGGTGGAAAAGAAGAAAATTCAGCACGCTTCTAAGGGTAAAAAGAAGAAAAAGAAAAAATAAGCCGCTTGGCTTTCGGGCGGCTTTGCCGTCGTTTTACTACATAACTGAAAAGAGGTTTTATAAAAAATGTTTGGTTTCGACTACATAAAAAACACCGACCCTGAAATTGCCGGCGTTATCTCAGAAGAGCTGGAACGGCAGAACAGGAACATTGAACTGATTGCTTCGGAAAACTGTGTTTCCGAGGCGGTGATGAGCGCCATGGGCTCGCCGCTCACCAATAAATATGCGGAAGGCTATCCCGGCAAACGCTACTACGGCGGCTGCGAAGTTGTTGACAAGGCCGAGGAACTGGCAAGAGAGCGCGCAAAAGAGCTGTTTGGCGCAGAGCACGCAAACGTGCAGGCCCACTCCGGCGCAAGTGCCAATCTGGCCGTGTTTTTTGCTGCCCTTGAACCCGGCGACACCGTGCTTTCCATGAACCTTTCTCACGGGGGACATTTGTCCCACGGCAGCCCGGTGAATATTTCCGGTAAATATTTTAACATCGTTCCCTACGGCGTAAGCGAAAAGGACGAGAAAATTAACTATGACGAAATTTTAAAGCTTGCAAAGGAATGCAAGCCGAAAATGATTATTGCAGGCGCAAGCGCATATCCCAGAATCATTGATTTTGAGCGCTTTGCTCAAATTGCAAAAGAGGTGGGCGCATATCTTTTGGTGGACATGGCCCACATTGCAGGCTTGGTTGCGGCAGGGCTGCACCCCAACCCGGTGCCCTATGCCGACTTTGTAACCACCACCACCCACAAAACCCTTCGCGGCCCCAGGGGCGGACTAATCCTCTGCCGCGAGGAATATGCGAAGATGATTGACAAGGCCATTTTCCCCGGAATTCAGGGCGGCCCGCTGATGCACGTTATCGCATCTAAGGCCGTATGCTTTAAAGAAGCGTTAACAGACGAGTTTAAGGCTTATCAGAATCAGATTGTGAAAAACGCGGCTGTTTTGGCCGACACTTTAACCAAGCAGGGCTTTCGCTTAGTTTCCGGCGGCACGGAAAACCACCTGATGCTGGTAGATTTAACGAACTTTGACGTAACAGGAAAAGAAGCGGAAAAACGGCTGGACGAGGTGCGCATTACGGTGAACAAAAACACCATTCCGTTTGAAACAAAAAGCCCGTTCATCACCAGCGGCATTCGCATCGGCACGCCGGCGGTTACCTCCCGCGGCATGAAAGAGGAAGATATGGTGGAAATCGGCACGCTAATTCATATGCTCATTTCCGATTTTGAAAATTCCAAAGAAGCCGTTGCAAAGCGCGTAGAAGCACTTTGTGCAAAATATCCGCTTTACCGCGGCGGCAATTTATAGTTCATAAAAATTACCCCGGCAACCAATGCCGGGGATTTTTTTGAGTTTCCAACAAATTTAATAAGCGGGGCCTGTAAATATGAAACGATACAAATTAACATCGCAGCAGCGAAAAATGCTGCTTTTCTGGTTTTGCTTTGTCTCATTTGCAGCGGCAGCTTTTATCACTTCTGCAAGCGTTTATCTTATCGCAGATAAAAAAAATGAACAGCTAAGCTGGGACTATTATTTCACAGAAGCAGACACCTATACGGAGGCTGAAATCGCCGCCTCTGCTAACGCTGCGAAATTGACAACCGGCACGTATGTTGAGCGGCTGGACAGCGTGGATATTAAAAACTCAAAATATGCTGTCACATTCAAATGCTGGTTTAATTGGAGCGGCTTTGACGATTTGGATATGGAGCACCGTTTTGAACTGTATGAGGGGACTATAAAAAACATTGTGAAAAAGGATGAACACAGGGAAAACGGAAACAATTATCAGCTTTTTGAAGTGACGGCAGATGTGTCGAAGGAATTTGGCACAAAACGGTTTCCCCTGGGGTCGTATCAGCTCAGGCTCTATTTAAAGCCCCTTGATAATATTGAGCACATTGTGCTTATTCCAGATAAGGAAAACAGCGGAATTAATCCGAAGCTGAACGCAGCGGGGTTTTCTCTTGACAGAAGCGGCACTGCGCTCTTTATTCACCGCCGCAGTGCCAATACAGAGGGCGCCTATTACAAAGGCGGCGGCACGGAGAGCTATTCAGAAGTTTTAACTGCGATGGAATTAAAGCGCAATTCTATCGGCCTTTATTTGAAATGTATTATTGCATTAATCGGAACGGGAATTTGGGCGCTGATAACGTTGTATATTTGTGCACACCACCAAACAGATTCTTTGGGTATGATGCCCGCAATTTTAATCGGAACTGTAACCAACCTGATGATTGGTGCAAATCTTGTGCCCGATGCTTTGCACACCGGCCTGCTTGAGTTTATCAATGTGTGGGGAATTTACACCGTTCTGATTGCAACCGTTCTGATTGTTGTCATTAACAGAATACGGTCGAAATATAATGAGAGCGGATTTGCAGAATTTTTTGGAAAAATTTTATTTTATACGGTTTTGATTACCACCGTTTTGGGGCATATCATTCTGCCGCTTTCGGCTTTTCAATTTTAATAACAGGGAGAATTAGCTATGTGGAACAGAAAAGATTTAAAGCACCACGCGAAAGGCGCATTAAAAAGAAATTATTTGGGCATTGTCATAACCTGTATGCTTGTTTCAATTGCCCTGGGATATGCCGTAAGTCCGGTTAAAAGCGCGGAACAGATGTTTCATCCGAACAGCAGGCCGTCTGCCGGGGCATCTGCCGCTAAAACAGTGGATAACGCGCGGCAGGAAAGCACCAGTAACACGGAAATCGTCGACAGCTTTCTGGGCGGAATGGGCATAGAAAACGACACGGCAAAACGCTGGACAGGCGGCGTGTTGTCGCAGTTTGCAAACAACACCCAGGGTGCAGGCAGCGTGATTTATGGAATTATGAACACCATAAACCAAATTGTGTTCAGCGACCGGATCAGCCCCGGCATTATTATCGGTGCAGGTGCTCTTATCAGTTTTTTAATTTTTATTTTTCTAAAAAACGTTTTGCAAATTGGCTTCTGCCGGTATCTGCTTGAGGCCAGAATTTACAGTCGTACGCGGCTCAACAGGATTTTATTTCCCTGGCACATTAAACGCTGTTTCAGCATTGTAAAAATTATGTTTGTCAAGTGGCTGTTCCAGCTTTTTTGGACCTTTACCATTGTCGGCGGATTGATTAAAACATACTCTTACCGGCTTGTTCCGTTTATCGCTGCAGAAAATCCGGACATCAGCCCGCGGGAGGCGATTTCTCTTTCTCGTGAAATGATGAAAGGGAACAAATGGAGGGCCTTTGTGCTGGATATTTCGTTCCTGCCGTGGAGCCTTTTGAATATGCTTACGTTTAACCTGCTGGAAATCCTTTTTATTCAGCCATATAAAAAGCTGACAGACGCAGAATTTTATATGGCACTCCGCGCCCAAGCCAAAGCTGGCTGCGTTTCGGGAGTCGACCGTTTGTGCGATGTTCTGCTGGATAAAGAGGAGCAAATTGGCGAATATCCTGTTAACGATTATTTTATTCCCCCTGCTCCTGCAAGGCACTGGGCCCGCGCAGATTACAACAGAAGTTACAGCGTCTCGTCGCTGATTTTAATATTTTTTGCGTTTTCCTTTGTTGGCTGGGTGTGGGAGGTCAGTCTGCATTTGTTTAAGGACGGCGTTTTTGTAAACAGGGGCGTTTCCTTTGGGCCGTGGCTGCCTATTTACGGGACAGGCGGCGTTTTGGTTCTTATTTTGCTAAAAAAATTCAGAAGCAAGCCCGTACTTATGTTTGCCGCTACCATGGTGCTGTGCGGCGTTGTTGAATATGCCACGTCCTGGTACTTGGAGTTCAGCAAAGGCATGAAATGGTGGGATTACAGCGGTTATTTCCTCAATTTAAACGGCCGGATTTGTCTGGAAGGGCTTTTAGTTTTCGCTCTGGGCGGCTGCGCAGCAGTCTACCTCATTGCTCCCGCTCTGGACGGCCTGTTTCAAAAAATACCGCAGCGGCAGAAACGAACAATTTGCACTGTGCTTTTAGCGCTGTTCTGCGCCGATCAGGTATATTCACACTTTAACCCCAACAGCGGCAAAGGAATTACGGATTATCAATAAATTATAAATAAAATGGAGAGAAAAATGGAATTTATGAATGAACAGCTCACAACCCCGGTGGCGGGTCGGTTTGACGTAATTGTGGTGGGCGGCGGCCCCGCCGGAAGCTGTGCGGCCATTGCCGCTGCGCGCTGTGGAGCAAAAACCCTTTTGATTGAGCGGCAAAACTGTTTAGGCGGCATGTGGACCAGCGGCTTTATTAACCCCATTTTTGACCATGAGAACAAAAATGGCATTATGCGGGAATTGATTAACGAATTAGACAAGAAAGGATTCTGGGGCGGTTTTTGGAACGAAAGCATGAACTATGAGTATATGAAGCACCTGTTGGAGCAAAAATGCGCCGAAGCAGGTGTTAAACTGCTGTTTCAAACAGCCTTTTCAAAGGCCGTTATGGAGGGCAGCACCATCACTGGCGTAATTTGTGAAAGCGTTTCCGGCAGAAAAGCCTATTTTGCCGACTTTGTTGTAGACTGCTCCGGCGACGCGCTGTGCGCAATTTCTGCCGGCGCAAACGTTACAAAGGAAAACAGTGAAACGCGCCAGGCCATGACGCTGATGTTTCTGGTGGGCAATGTGCCGCAGGCATATCGCGACGGAGCGCTTTTGAAGGATATTTTTATCGCTATGTTCAAAAAAGCGGGCAAGCCTCTTCCCTTTGACATGCCCTATCTAATCACCTCACCCAACTCCCGGTTTGGGGCCATTCAATATACCCACATGTATGGGCTAGATCCTTTCTCCGCCGAAGATTTAACTGCCGCAGCCATTGAAGGCAGGCGGCAAATGATTGAGGCGGTGGAGCTGTTGAAACGCAGCGACAAGGCGTTTTCTGACTTAGACCTTATCTGCTCTTCCCAGGTGATGGGCGTGCGGGAGTCGGTGCAGGTTGTGGGAGAATATACGCTGACGGCAAATGACCTGCTTTCCGGCGCATCGTTTCCCGATGGCATAACGAAAGCGGCATTTAACATTGATATTCACACCCAGAGCAATTTGGGGCAGGACGTAAGGAGCGTAAAGCCTTATGAAATTCCGTTCCGGTGCCTCATTCCAAAGGACATTCACCATTTGCTGGTTGCGGGCAGAACCATATCCGGCACCCATGAGGCAATGGCATCTTTTCGCGTAACCGCCAACTGCGCCGCCATGGGCGAGGCGGCAGGCATTGCCGCCAGCCACTGTGCAAAACACAGGACTGACGTGCGCAGCATAAATATCCGTGAGCTTATTCCGGAGCTTTTATAAAAGCAGTTATAAGGATTACAGGACAGAAAGTTATAACGCAATTAAAACAAAAAATGGTTTAATTTATGAAACGAAAGCATATGGTAAACAAATTGAAACAGCAGTGATAAAATTAGCCAATTGACAATTAAATTTGAAAACAAAGCTCCGCTATATAAACAAAGCAAAAAAGCACACTTTTTGATGCACGGTGTGCTTTTTGTTTTGTCAGGCGTTTGTATTCCTGCACAAGCCCGCGGCTTTTGTCGAATGTTAAATTTTTGAAATCAGCCTTCGTTTTCCCTTGTAAACACGCTGTCTTTGTGATAAAATAAAGAAAACGATACGGATTGGAGGCGGCAGGCAATGGCCATTAACAAACTGACGAAAGCGGCACTTGCCGCCCTGTCATATCCCGAATTAGACGTTCGTAAAACCTATAAAATTAACCGAAAAATCCAGCGGCTCATTCACCCGCCCATTGCGCTTACCTGCACCATTGAAAAAACCTCGTTTCAGGCGGAAGACGGGTTCTATGTTCCCGCCAGGATTTTCACGCCCAAAAATTTGGCGCGGAAAGCAGTTTTGCTGTTTTTTCACGGCGGCGGCTGGGTGGTTGGCGATGTAGACAGCTACACCGCCACCTGCGCGTCTTTGGCCGAAAGCACCAAAAGCCGCGTGATTGCTTTGGACTATCGCTTAGCGCCGGAGTTTGCGTTTCCTTACGCTGTAAACGACAGCTACAGCGCCCTGTGCCAGGTAGAAAAAGCCTTTGGCAAGCCCATTGTTATTGGCGACAGCGCTGGGGGGAACATTGCCGCGGTGGTTTGCCAAATGGCGCGCGACCGGGGCGGTCCGCCGGTTCGGGCGCAAATTTTAATCTATCCCGCAACGTTTCACGACCACACGGAAACATCCCCCTTTGCGTCGGTGAAAAAATTCGGCGAGGGCTTTTTGCTGACAGCAAAGCGCATCTGCGAGTATATGGATTTATATGTGCAGGATAAACGAAATCTTAGCAATCCCTATTTTGCGCCGCTTTTGGCGGAAGATTTGTCCAACCTGCCCCCCGTACTGCTGATTACCGCCGAGTGCGACCCCCTCCGCGACGAGGGTGAGGAATATGCCAGAAGGCTGTGGCTGGCGAAAACCCCGGTGCAAACCTTCCGGATTGAGGACGCGCTGCACGGCTTTTTCTCATTGCCTGCAACCTTTGAGCAGGTGAAAAAGTGCCACAGGCTGATTGACCTGTTTTTAAATGAAACTTGCGACGATACAAAACTGGATACCCTTGAAAGGGATGACACATAAATGGATACGAATTGGAGTAAACTGGACAACGCGGCAAAAATCTTCCCGTCGTCCATTGCAAAATTTAACACCCAGGTGTTCCGTATCTCCTGCGAACTGAACGAGGAGGTTGACGAAACCGTTTTGCAGCAGGCATTAGACGACACGATTAAGGTATTCACCGTATTCCGCTCAGTGTTAAAGCGGGGCTGGTTCTGGTATTATTTTGAGGACACCGACCTTTCCCCCAAAGTGCGGAAGGAGTTTAAGCTCCCCTGTGCCAAAATTTATGAGAGCGGCTACAAAGGGCTTTTGTTTGAGGTGACCTATTTTAGCCGCCGCATTAATTTAGAGGTGTTTCACGCCTTAACCGACGGCACCGGCGCCATGCATTTTTTGCGGATGCTGGTGATAAAATATGTTTCAAAAAAATATGCAGTGGCTGAGCCTGAGTTTGACTACGATGCGTCCCGCGCGCAGATGGGCGACGACAGCTTTTCAAAATATTACACCAAGGAAAAAGCAAATAAACGAAAGCAAAAACAAAAAAAGGGGTGTGCCATTAAATCGCCCCAGTATTTTGAAGACCGCATGCGGATTGTGAGCGGCTGCATGCCCGTAAATCAGGTGTTAGACGCGGCCCACCAAAACCATGCTACCGTAACTGCCTTTTTATCTGCCTGTTTTATGACGGCCATTGCTGAGGAGCTGCCCATGCGTGCAAAACGGAGGCCAGTGTCGTTAGCCGTGCCGGTAAATTTGCGCAGATTTTTCCCCTCGGTTTCAGCCCGGAACTTTTTCAACCTGGTTTCCGTGCAATATAACTTTTATAAAAAAAATCCCGGCTTAGAGGAGGTCTGCCGCGCGGTAGACGCGGATTTAAAACGCCAGCTCACCAAAGAAAATCTGTTAAACCAGCTAAACCAGTTTTCCCGCATTGAGCACAACATTTTTATAAAGCCCATCCCGCTGATGATAAAAGACAAGGGACTGAAGCTCGCCTACCGGGTTTCAGGCAAAGACACCACGGCCACCATTTCAAACGTAGGCGTTGTTTCCATGCCCGATGAAATTGCGCCCTTTATCCATCAGTTCGACGTGTATAACAGCACAGACAAAATTCAGGCCTGCGTCTGTTCGTTTGAAAACAGGCTTACCGTTGGCTTCGCCTCTGCCTTTGTGAGCACGGACATTGAGCGCCGTTTTTTCAGAAAGCTGACGTCTTTGGGAATTGACGTCACAATTGTGAGCAACTTTGAAGACGATTAGAAAGGACTTGCCATAAATGAAATTTTGCAGTAAATGTAACGTGCAGATCCGGGGCACGCAGAACGTTTGCCCCCTGTGCCAGGCGCAGGTGACAGGCGAAAGCGAAAAAATGTTCCCCGAAATCGGAACAGCAAAACAAAGCCGGTTTAAAATCCTTAAAAAACTGATTTTATTCGCCACCATCGCCGTTTGCGTGCTGTCTGCCGCCGTGAATTTGATGATTCCCCAAAGCGGCATGTGGGCACATTTTGTGGCGTTTGGCGCCGTGTGCTTTTTCATCATCACAACCATTGCATTCCGGCGGCTTACCAACATCTCAAAGCACATCACATATCTTACGCTGGTGTTCTGCATTTTCAGCATCTTGTGGGACTATGTCACAGGCTGGCACAATTGGTCGTTCGATTATGCGGTGCCCATTTTGTGCTCCGCTGCGCTGATTTCGGTTTCTGTCACCAACTTTGTGCTGAAGGTGCCGCCGAAGGAATATATCCTGAGTTTGTTCACCGACGTTCTTCTTGGTCTTGCGCCCATTGCGCTCTACCTCACGGGGAACATCAGGGTGGTCTACCCTACGTTCATCTGCATTGCGCTGAGCGCGGTTTTATTGGCGGGGCTTTTGCTGTTTGAGGGCAGAAGCTTTTACGCCGAGCTGAAGAAAAAATCTCACCTGTAAAAGAAAGGGGGCAACCGGCATGTATCGCGTGATTATAGCGGAAGACGAGCCCAACGTGCGGGAAGGCATTGCCAAAACCGTGGACTTTGCTGCTGCGGGTTTTTCCCTTTGCGGCATGTGCGAAAATGGCCGCGAGGCTCTTGCGCTTATGGAAAAACACCGCCCCGAACTGGTGATAACCGACATTCGCATGCCCGTAATGGACGGTATTGCGCTGGCAGAGGAAGCAAAAGAACGGTTTCCCAAAACAAAAATTGTGTTTTTAACGGGCCACAGCGAGTTTGAATATGCAAAAGCCGCAGTGGCTCTTAAAGTAAACGACTATGTGCTAAAACCCATTTCGGCAAAAATTCTGCGGGAACTATTGGCACGCATTAAACAGGAGTTAGACCGCGAAACCGAGGAGCTGCAAAAGCTGACACAGATGGAAAACAAGCTTACCCGCTCGGAACAGATTATGCGGGAAGACGCGCTGAGGGCCGCGGTTTCTGGCCAATTGCCGCCGGAGGCCTTAACCGCCGAGGCTGGCATATCTCCGCAAAGAAACGGCTATCGCGTGCTTATTTTCTGTGTGGACAGGCTGGCAAAAGCAGCGGCAAAACAAAGTGTTACCCCAAAGGATATTAACGCTTCGCTGGCGCAGTTGGCCGGAGAGATTTCGGGAGCAGACGGCACAGCCTTTGCGTTTGAAAACACAGTGCTCATTTTAAATGATGGCACAAAAGCAGAACGCATGGCAAATAAAATTCAAAGAGAGGCCAGCCTATCCTTAGGCGTAAGCTTGTCTGTTTACGTCAGCGACCAGGAAAAAGATTTGGCTGCCCTTCCCGCGCTGTTTCAAAAAACAGCGGAAATTGCTGCCTTAAATGCCATGATTGAAGACGGCAGCGTGATTTTCACAGAGGGGCTGGGCAAGGGCGAGTCTATGCCGGAGTTCCATGCAAAGCGCTACAACGCCGAGTTTGTGAAAGCCATTCGCCAAGGTCAGGGGAATGAAGCAAAAGAAGTGGTTTCCGCCATGCTGGACCACATGCGGCGAAAATACCTGTCTTATGCCCGCATTAACGTATATATTCACGACATGGCAGCAGACGCGGCAGAAGCCGTGGAGGAACTGACAGAAACCTGCGCGGACAACCTGCGCACCTTTTCTATTCCCGAAATTTCAGACAGCGTTGGCCCGGATGAGTTAAAAGCTTCCCTCCTCGCCTTCACCGAGCTGTGCATTTCGTGCATTAACAGTGCAAAGGGCGGCTTTTCCAGGCTGTTAATGGAGCGGGCTGAGGAATATATCCGGGCAAACTTTGCATCTCAGGACTTGTCCCTCAGTGACGTTTGCGACTTTCTCTCTGTGAGCCAAAGCTATTTCAGCGCGCTGTTTAAGGCAAAGTATCACAAAACGTTTTTGGAATATTTAACAGATCTGCGGATTGAAAAGGCAAAAAGCCTGCTTTCCACCACCGATTTTAAGCTGTATGAAATTGCCGAAAGGAGCGGCTATGCCGATCCCCACTATTTCAGCGTAATTTTCAAAAAACATACGGGCATGACGCCGAAGGACTACAGAAATGAAAAACATGAAATACACGAAAAGCATTCGCTTTAAAATTCTGATTTCCTTTATTATTTTAATTTTCACCATCACTGCGACGGTGTTCTCGCTGTCGTATTATTTCACCCTGCGCATTATGGAAAACAACACCATAGCCTACACTCAAAAGCTGGTGGGAATGCTGTCTGACCAGGTGGACAACTACATCAGCTACATGGACAACATTTCCGACACCATAGCGGCCGATTCCGACGTAAAACGCTTTTTGTCCGGTTCGGATAACGGCCAAGAGGTGCGGGAACGCATGAACGCGGTTTTAAGCGTGCGCAGCGACATCAGCAGCATCATTTTGTTTTCAGACGACGGCAGGGTTGTGTTAGACAAGGAAAACCAAACCCTAAACCCCTATGCAAACTATCAGGAAACCCAGTGGTATCAGCAGGCGAAGGCCGCAGACAGCGGCTATGCCATCACCTCGTCTTATGTGCAGAATATCATCAAAGACGATTACCGCTGGGTTATCTCCATGGCGAAAACCGTGAGAAACAAAGACGGCGCGCCTGCCGGCGTTTTGCTGATTGACCTAAACTATAACGTAATCCGCGACCTGTGCGTAAACATTACGCTGGGCGAAAACGGATATGTGTTCATATTAAACAGCAGCAGCATGGTTTACCACCCCCACCAGCAATTAATTTATGCCAACATCAAGCAAGAGGCCACCGACGTTGTGAGCCGCGATCCGCGCACGGCGTTTACCACAAGGAACGACGCCACAGGCCGCTACTACACCGTGGAAACCTCGCAAAAAAGCGGCTGGAAAGTGGCAGGAACCTACGATTTAAAAGAAATCCTCACCTACCGGCGCATGGTGAACAACACCTATATTGTGCTGTTTTTGGTGTTTTTGGCAATTGGCTTTTTCATTTCCCAAAAGCTTTCCTCCATGCTGACAAAGCCCATGAACCAGCTCATTGCCGGAATGCGCCGGGCCGAGCAGGGCGCGTTTGACACAAAGGTGAACATCACCACGGAAGACGAAATCGGCCGGTTAGCCAGCGTGTTTAACACCATGCTCTCCCACATTGACGAACTGGTGGAAAAAAACAAGGAGGAACTGGAAAACAAGCGCAAAAGCGAGTTAAAGGCTCTGCAGGCACAAATTAATCCCCATTTTCTTTACAACACGTTAGACTCCATTGTGTGGATGGCAGAGATGGAAAAATCGCAGGACGTGGTGGAAATGACCCTGGCCCTTTCCAATCTGTTCCGCTCCAGCATATCAGACCAAAACGAGCTTGTGCCGCTGGAAACGGAACTGAAAAACATTGAATCTTATTTAACCATTCAAAAATACCGCTACGCGGATAAGTTAAACTTTAAAATCGACATTCCCGGGGAGCTGTATGGCTGTTTGGTAATTAAGCTTATGCTCCAGCCGTTAGTGGAAAACGCTATTTATCACGGCATTAAAGAGAAAAACGGGCCGGGCATGGTGGTAATTTCTGGTTTCGACGCCGGGGCAGATTTCATTCTGAACGTAGAAGACGACGGCACGGGCATGACAAAGGAGCAAATCCGCAGTTTGCTTGACGCAAACAGCGAACCTGCGGCTGGCGGCAGGCATTCGTCCGGCATTGGCGTTAAAAACGTAGACAAACGCATTAAACTCTATTTTGGCGAAGAATATGGCCTCACCTACTCCTCCGAACCGGGGCGCGGCACCCGGGTCATGATTTTGCTTCCCAAAACAGGCACAAAGGAGGGGGACGCATGAAACCAATTTACAACCGAATTATAACCGGCCTCACCGTGGCGGCGCTGCTGACGGCGGTAGCGCTGGTGATGTTCTACCCCGCAGAAAAAAAGGACTATACCATTGCGGTAATCGGCAAATCGTCGGATACGGGCATTGAGTTCTGGACGGCGGTGAACAAGGGCATTGAGCTTGCGGCAGAGGAACAGGGCGTGCATGTTACCATTGACGCGCCCCTTTATGAAAGCGACGTTGCAGGGCAAATTGCCTTGACAGACGAGGTAATTGCAAGAAAGCCCGACGGGGTAATTTTCATTCCCACCGACGAAGACGCGCTGATAGAAAGCGCAAAAAAAATGAAAGCCGCCAAAATTCCCTACGTTTGTTTAGACAGCGACGTGAATTTAGACGACGGGCACGTTTTAATTGCCACCGACAATTTTGCCGCAGGGCAAAAGGCAGGCAAAACTCTGCACGCGCTCACCGGCGGCCAGGGCAAAATTATTGTTGCGGCCCACTCGGAAATTTCGTCAACAGGCCGTCAGCGCATAAGCGGCTTTTTTGACGGATATGGCACAGGGGCAAGCGCCCTGCCCGTGGTTTACAGCGACTCCGTGCCGGAAAACGCCTACAACGGTGTGTATCAGCTATTGACGGAGCACCCGGACGTGACGGGCATTGTGGGACTGAACGAGCCGTCTACCGTGGGCGCGGTGAACGCCGCAAGGGACTTAGGGCTGCTTGAAAACATTCATGTGGTGGGGTTCGACTCATCTTTCACAGAGATTAAATATTTAGAAAGCGGCGCGGTTTCCGCTGTGGTGAGCCAAGAACCGTTTAATATGGGATATTTGTCGCTCACAGCCATATGCGACATTTTAGACGATAAAAAGGTGAAAGGAAACATTCTAACCAATACCCGGGTAATCACCCGGGAAAACATGTATGATGAAGAAAACCAAAAGTTTTTGTTCATGTTTATGGAGTAAAAGCAATAAAAAAATCTCCTATGGTAAAATAAAAGAAATTACCATAGGAGATTTTACTATTTTAAATAGTCTGCAATTCTTAAATCTGTTTCTTTTAAAAACCCGCACAGTGTTTCTGCAAAAAAAGTTGCCCCGTCAATATTAATATGCGTGCGGTCGGGTGTGTTTTTAATATACTCCCACTTTGCATCAGACACTGTTTTGCCGTATTCCTTTTCCAGCCGTAAAAATGCGGCCTCGGACAAGTAATACTGCTCAAACGCTTTCGTGCATTGGGCCTCTGTTACAGTTCCTGTGCTGTCTGTCAGCCACTGTTCTACCAGCGCGGTGTTCATGTCGATCACCGTAACGCCAATGGATGCGCCAACCTCTTTCATTGCTTCTCCGCGTTCTTTTAACGCCGGCACCGAAGAAGTTTTGCATTCGGGCAGCGGCGTTACCAAAACAGGCGTTGCGTTCTTTTTGAAAATCTCATTGCAATACATGGTTAAATTCTCTTTATATTGTTCAATGGTTGTGCCTTTTCCTGTTTCGCTGATATTATAAAAATCGTTCAGTCCGAAATTAATCAGCACAAAGTCGCCTTCTTCAATTTGGGCAATCGCCTTTTCCCAATATCCCAAGGTTTGATATGTTTTTGTGCTGGTACCGCCAACCGCCCTGTTGCTAACATTGGCGCCGCTTTCAAACTGCTCCTGCATATAATAGCCCCAGCCCTGCTGCGGAAACTCGCTTTCCGCATATTGAACACAAACAGAATCGCCTAAAAGGAAAATGTTGATTGGAGCGTTCTCAATATTTGTGATAAGCTTACTGACAGCAAGCGGAACAATATTTTGCATATCTTCCCAAATAAACATCTTTGCCGTTTCCGGAGCCTCGTTGGATTTAACATCAACCATTACAGTAGATTCGTCCGAAACGGGCTTTTGCGCCACTCCCACCAGCTGTTTGCCGCGATATAAAGCAGCAATGGCGGTTCCGGATACAGCCTTATCGAAGTTAGCAATGACCTCCACCGTACCGTCGCCAACCACGGCTTTGTCTGTCATATTTTTCTCAAAAGAAATATAGTCCGCCGCAAATTTTACCACATTGTTGCCGGTGGTTTTCACATCCAGTGTCACAACGTGGGAGCCCTTGTCAAAATAATGTTCAGTAGAATAGACATACATCGGTAAAATGTCATTAAAATATGTTTTATCCATTGAAATGTCTTCGCCGCTGCCAGGTGCGTTGTCTCCAATCGCCGCGCCGTCAATCAGCATTTGCACGTCGCTGACTCCAATATTGTTCGGATGCTGGGCCATAGAATATTTCACGCGGTAAAAACCGTTTTCCTGCAGGTTAACAGGAAATTCTACCTGATAGGTTTCATCTTTTCCCCAGGATGTTGCGAGCAGTTTCCCGTTGCTGGCATTTTCATTTTCGGTAACATACTTTTCGTCAAAGTCCTCAAACTCAAACCGCGCACCCGAAGCCGAAACATTAAAGCCGGCGCTGGGCATAACCGCTATATAATCTGCAGCAAACTTGACTACACCGTCACCCGTGGTCCCCACCTCTGCTTTTAAAACATGCATTCCGGCTTCTAAAAAAACCGTTTTACCCTGATAGCGATGCATGGGCCATGTTTCATTTACATATGTATTGCTGTTTGAAATGTCCTCCCCCGGCGAAGTGTGTTTATTGCTTCCAATTTCTGTGTCGTCAATTTTTAAAATGACGTCGCTGGTCCCAACTTTGTCCGGGTGCTTTGCAACAGCAAATTCCGAATTGTAATATCCGCTGCTCAATACGTTAACAGGGATTGAAATAGTATATGTCGGCACGCCGGTTCCCCATGAGGTATAAACCAGCTTGCCTCCGCTGGCGTTTTCATTTTCTGTCACAAATTTATCTGCATAGTCCTCAAACTCAAGTATAACCTTTTCGCCACCGACTACTTGCGCTTGATTTGGAATGAACTTAACATAATCCATTGCAAATTTTATGCGGCTGTCTTTCGTAACACCCACAGTTGCCTGCAGCGTATGTTCACCCGGTGTGAGATAAACCGGAGCGCCGCCGTAACGATACACGATAAAGTCTGAATCGTTCATATATCCGTCTGCAATCGGTGTTCCCTTTGCATTGTTGTCGCCAATCCCAGCGCCGTCTACTGCAAACTGCACAAGGCTTAAATATTCGTTGCCGTTTCTGCTGCTTGCAGAATATTCTGTGCTGTAATAGCCTTCTCTTTCCACATTGATTATAATTTCCAATTTAATTTCTTCAATGGTGCCGCTGCCCCAAGTAGTATAAAGCAGCTTGCCTTCGCTGGCGTTATCGTTTTCTTTTCCATACTGGTCATAATAATCTTCCAGTTCAATTACAGTTTCGCCATCCGGTGCCACATTTTCCGCTCCTTGCGCCCCTGCAAACGGAATAAGCAGGCTCAAAAGGAGCAATGTTGTTAATAGTACACATAAAAGCTTTTTCATTTTTATCTCCTCTCCTTATTTTGATACCTTTATTATAGCACATGCGCCACGTGCTTTCAAGTCATGGTTTATTGTTCCGTCCGGTTGTTTAAGCCAATTTTACGACACGCCTCTGAGGAGAAATTAAACCGCTGCCACCGTTTGGGAAGATGAGCATAGCGCTTGTTCTGCCGCTCAAAATATGTTTCTGCCTGTTCTTTCGCATCGGTATGAATTAGACGCGCAATCTGCGGCGCTGCGTCAGATGACAGCGTTAAGGCATATTCCACGCCTTTGCGTCTTCCTTCTAAATACATATCCACCTGACTTTTTGCCACAAAATAATCCATTGGAACAAGGTTTAACACAAGATAATAGGCAAGCCCTATCCCTAAATATACTGCAATGATATCAAATTTGGGTTTTATAATATAATAAAAAGTTGCAAGAAGCCCCACACCCTCGAAAATTAAAAATCCAAACACCAAAAACCGCAGCCGTGTTAAGCCGTCATCCTCGTTATAAAGCCACATGCGGTAGAACGATGAGGCTAATAAAACCAGAGTCATTGCGCACAGGTAAACGCACAGCGCCCTTATCGTTTTCGCAGCCGGCCCTGTTTTATGCTTTGTGAAATGAACAGTCAATAAAATGATAAAAATATTAATCCCCGTTAAAAACAGCAGTTCAAAAAAACCTTTTCGCGCATATTCTGTGTAGGTTAGTCCATAGGGCAGCGTCTGCTCTGCAAACAGATACCGAAACTGGACAACTGCAAAGATCGTATATACCGCCGCTATTGCAAACAGCAAAATATTTAATATGAGCGTATCTCCTTGTTTCGCCGGTTTTGCGGATAAAGCCGCCATATTGCGTTCAGAATAGGAATGACACACCATTCCAAACAGGTAAAACCCGGCCAATAACCCCAGCGCGATTTTCCACACAGCGTAAAAACTTATGGAATGGAACGCTTTTTGAGTAAAGTTAGAAATTCCAGTTCCAAAAACCATATCAGCAGAAGATAACAATACAAGCAATAAAATTAACACAGGAACCGTAATGCAAAGTGCAGCAAGCACCCTTTTAATCACAGGCGCTTTTTGTTTGTTTGCCTCTATAATCCAGCGAAAAGGCTTTGAAAAATGGCGGAATGGCGCTATTGTTGTGCCAAACAAATTGGGGAAAAAACGGCCATTAAGGTCTGAAAACATAAACCCATAAAGAAAGATGCTGACTAGGAGATTCCACCCGCGCCAAATATTATTTTCACTCAAAACCGCGTTTAAAGATAAAATAAAAATAGGAATATACCGCCACAGCCGTTTTTTATCCGGCACAACAAACCACAGGCAAATCAATTGCAGCACGGCAAACACCGGCACGCTGATTCCTGCATATTCCGGAAGAACCAGATAGGAAAAACCGGCAGCAGATAACATACCATAAATCAGTAGTTTTATTTTTGTTCTGTTTTCCAATGTAAGTTTCGTTGCGTAAGTTTTACTTTCACCAATCATTGTTCTTCCTCTCTCCATTCTAAGATGTCTGCCGGTTGGCAGGAAAGCGCCTTGCAAATTTCCTCCAGCGTTGAAAAGCGAATTGCTTTGGCCTTGTTGTTTTTCAGTATAGAAAGATTTGCAGGCGTAATATTCATTTTTTCTGCAAGCTCCATAAGTCCAATTTTCCGTTTTGCCATCATAACATCTAAATTAACGATTATTGGCATTTTTTTACACCGTCCAATCATGTTCTTCTTTATAGTACATTGCCTGTTTGAAAATGTCCTTTAACGTCAGGCAAAACAACGCGCCAATTGCAAACACCAGCACAATAATCACCGTTGCCAGAGAAAACAGCAAAAAACACTTTATAGTGAAAATAAACGAAATAACGCCGCATGCCGCAGCCATCCTCCGAAAAGCGGAAATGTTTTTTTCCACAAATGGATTTCCGCCCAGCAATGTTTGAAACATTTGTTTTAAATTCAATAGAATGAAAACAGCACAAATTCCCGATGCAAACAAAATTGCCGACGTTATGTAATAAAACTGGCTGTCTGCAGGCTTGTCCAAAAGGAAGCATAAATACTTTGTCAGCCAAGGAACAGCCGCCACACATACAATTCCGCCATAAAACATAATGTCCACCAAGACCTTTGTAACATAATGTGTAACCGTGTTTTTATACATAAAAACTACCTCCCAAAGTTTATTGTGCCAATTCTTAACTGGATTATAGCATACAAAAATATAAAAGTCAATAATTATTTATTGAAAAACAATAAATAATTATTGACTTTAAAGATAAAGTTTAAATGATACCGGTTACGAATTTTGCTGTCAGCGTTACAAGAAAACATAAGCCAATGCCCATCGCCGTTGGAATTGCCGCTGCTGCAAGCGTCCATTTCATGCTGCCGGATTCTTTTTTAATCGTCATCAGTGTGGTGGAGCATGGCCAGTGCATCAAAGAAAACAGCATAACGTTGATTGCCGTAACATAAGTCCAGCCGTTTGAAACAAGCACCTGGCGCAGTTCGCTTAAAGACGCAGCCTCCATCAGGCTTCCGCCGGAAAGATATGCCATGAGCATAATCGGAATCACCGTTTCATTTGCCGGAAATCCCAAAATGAATGCCATAATGATAACGCCGTCCATGCCAATTGCCCGGCCAAAGGGGTCTAATGCGCCGCAGCATATTGCAAGAAGCGTGTTCCCCCCCACTGTTACGTTTGCCATCAGCCAGATGATAAGCCCTGCAGGCGCCGCTACCGCTGCCGCCCTGCCCAGCACAAACAACGTTCTGTCAAAAATGGAGCGAATTAAAACTTTTCCGATTTGCGGCTTCCGATAGGGCGGAAGCTCCAGCGTAAACGATGACGGCACCCCCTTCAAAACTGTTACCGACAGAAGTTTCGACACGAGAAACGTCATGAATATTCCCAGCATGATTACGCCAAGCAGAACCACCGCACTCCCAGCCGACTGCCAGAATCCCGCTGCGGCAGTGATGACAAACATGGAGATTATGGAAATGAGTGTGGGGAACCTGCCGTTGCACGGTACAAAATTGTTGGTTATCATGGCAATAAGCCGCTCGCGGGGTGAATCAATAATTCTGCACCCCACAACTCCCGCCGCATTGCAGCCAAATCCCATACACATGGTCAACGCCTGTTTGCCGCAGGCGCTACACTTTTTAAAGCATTTGTCTAAATTAAACGCCACCCGGGGCAGATATCCCAAGTCCTCCAGCAGGGTAAACAGCGGAAAGAAAATCGCCATTGGCGGCAGCATAACAGAAACCACCCAAATCAGCATTCTGTAAAGGCCATGCACCGCCATTTCAAGGATAAATACCGGACAGCCTATGTAGGAAAGTCCATTGTAAATCCATTCCTCTGTTTGAAACAAAAATGCACTGAGCAGCTGGGACGGATAGTTCGAACCGGCAATGGTGAGCCAGAAAATAATTAAAAGCATAAACAGCATTACGCCGAAGCCCCATTTTCCTGTTAAAACCCTGTCGATTTTCCTGTCCTTCTCATCGTATTTCTCGTTTTCAAACGTTACGGTTTCCTCGGCAATTTCTTCGGCCCGCTTTACAATTGATGAAACAATTTTATCCTGAAGATTGCTGTCATTCATTTCGTTTTCATTTAAAAGCGCCCGCGCACTTTCTACACTTTCACCCGCGGCCATTTTGATGTCGGTTTCAAGATACCAGGTCACGGAATCAATGGCCTGCACGTCGCCCTCAATGAGCTTTAAGGCCGTCCACCGCGGACTAATTTTGTCTTTACAGATGTTCAAAATTTGCTTTTCTACCATGTGAATTGCTTTTTCTAAGCTTTCCTCATACACAACGGGAATGCTTGTTTCATTCGGCTGTTTCACCTTTTCCTCAAGCTTTTCTAAAAGCTCTTCCAGCCCGGTTCCGCTTCTTGCCGCAGTGCAAACCACAGGCACCCCCAGCAGCTGTTCTAATTTTCTAATGTCAATAGCGATTTTCTTTTTTCTTGCTTCGTCCATCAAATTTACGCAAACAATGGTCTTTTTGGTAATTTCAATGGTCTGCAAAACCAGATTTAAGTTTCGCTCCAAGCATGTGGCGTCGCACACTACAACAACTGCATCAGGCTCGCCAAAACATATAAAATCCCGCGCAACCTCCTCTTCTGCAGAATGTGCCATCAGCGAATAGCAGCCCGGCAAGTCAACGAACGTAAATTTTGTGTCTTTATATGTACATTCTCCCTTCGCACCGGTAACCGTTTTGCCCGGCCAGTTTCCTGTGTGCTGGTGCATGCCCGTAAGCTCGTTGAAAACCGTGCTTTTTCCAACATTTGGATTTCCCGCGAGTGCAATACGGGTTCCCTCGTCCTCCTGCGCATCATACGCGAAACAATCAACAGCAGCAGCCCCGGTTGATGCCTTTGTTAATCCCATGAACCCACCTCCTGATTATGTAAAGGCGGCAAATCTGCCGCCGATTCTATTTAATAAATATGTTTGATGAATCTTCTTCCCGCAGCGCAATAACCGCACCACGGATTGAAAATGCCGTTGGATCCCCCAGCGGGCTTCTTTGCAGGCACAACACTTTTGTTCCTTCAACCAGTCCTAAATCCTGCAGTCTCCGCTTGATCCCGTTTTCTCCGGAAAGGCCCGACACCACGCCATATTCGCCGGGACGCAGCACCGATAAGCAACTACCCTTCATACACATTCAGCTCCTTATCCTGTAAAGCTAAAATTTGAAATTTGCTTCTCAATCTCAGTATATGCCGCAGAAAGTGTTTCGTGACGCAGTAATCCCAGTTTTCCGACAAAAAATTTCATGTTTTCTGCACAAGAAAAAAAAGTTTCATTTTATATGCTATTTCTAAAATCCATTTTGCAAAACGGCAACAATATGGTATAATAAAAATATATGTCAATTTTTAATTAAATGCAACATATGGTGCATCAGGAGGAAAGAAAATGGAAAAGAACTACTACCAGCCGGAAATTGAAACAATGCCCGTGGAGAAAATCCGTGCGCTGCAATCGGAAAGACTGGTAAAACAAGTGAAACATGTTTATGAAAATGTTCCCTACTACCGCAGGCTTATGGACGAAAAAGGCGTTACACCGGAAGACATTCACGGCATTGAAGATTTACATAAGCTTCCGTTTTTGACGAAAGCAGACCTGCGCGAGGCCTATCCTTACGGCTTGTTGGCAAAACCGCTGTCTGAGTGTGTGAGAATTCAGTCTACGTCAGGCACCACGGGCAAGCGCGTTGTTGCGTTTTACACCCAGCACGACGTTGACCTTTGGGAGGACTGCTGTGCCCGCGCCGTGGTGGCAGCAGGCGGAACCAACGAAGACGTGTGCCAGGTTTGTTACGGCTATGGTCTCTTTACCGGCGGTCCGGGCTTAAACGGCGGTTCCCACAAGGTGGGCTGTTTAACGTTGCCCATGTCGTCGGGAAACACCGAACGCCAAATTCAGTTTATGATGGATTTGGGGTCAACAATTTTGTGCTGTACGCCATCTTATGCCGCTTATATCGGCGAAAGCTTAAAGGAGCGGGGCTATAAGCCGGAGGACAACAAGCTGAAAGCCGGCATTTTCGGCGCCGAACCGTGGACGGAAGAAATGCGCAGAGATATTGAAAACTCATTGGGAATTAAAGCCTATGATATTTATGGTTTAACCGAAACAAGCGGCCCGGGAGTTTCGTTTGAGTGCAGCGAGCAGACCGGTATGCATATTAACGAAGACCATTTCATTGCCGAAATTATCGATCCCGAAACAGGCGAAGTGCTGCCCGAAGGCAGCAAGGGCGAGCTGGTGTTCACCTCAATCACCAAAGAGGCGTTCCCGCTGCTTCGCTACCGCACCCGCGACATTTGTGTATTATCCCGTGAGAAATGCTCCTGCGGAAGAACCTTTGTAAAAATGACAAAGCCAATGGGCAGAAGCGACGATATGATGATTATCCGCGGCGTTAACGTGTTCCCGTCACAGATTGAAACCGTGTTGCTAAACGAGGGATATTCGCCCAACTACCAAATTGTTGTTGACCGCGAAAACAACACCGATACGTTAGACATCAACGTGGAGCTTTCTCCCGAGATGTTCTCAGACACCGTAAAATCAGTAACAGGCCGGGAGAAAAAGCTTGCAGAGGCAATTAAAACCATGCTGGGAATCAGCCCTGCTGTGCACCTTGTTCCCCCGAAAACCATTGCCCGCAGCGAGGGCAAGGCTGTTAGGGTAATTGACAAGCGGAAATTGGTTTAAATAAAAAATGAAAAAGGAGTGTTTTGCATGACAATCAGCCAGTTATCAATTTTTGTGGAAAACAGACCCGGAACACTTTATGAAATTACCGACACGCTGGGCCATGCCGGTGTTGACATTCGGGCAATGTCAATTGCCGACACCAAGGATTTTGGCATTATGCGCCTCATTGTAAACGACATTGAGAAGGCAAAAAAGGCTCTTGAAGATAACGGCTATGTGGTTTCTGAAACCCCGGTAATTGCCGCCGCTGTTTTCGACCGTCCCGGCGCGCTGACAGACATTATGAAGCTTTTGGCAAACAACGGAATTAATATTGAATATATGTATGCCTTTATTACCATATCCAAACAGCATGCCTATACTGTGATTCGTGTGGAGGATAACGACCGCGCGGAAGAAATTTTAAAACAAAACGGCATTAAGCTCGTTACGAAACAGGACATTGAAAAGCTTTAAAAACGGATTCAGCAGGAGGTGAAAAAATGAATAATGGTAAAGACGCCATATTCATTTGTCTGAAAGACCAGCCTGAGCTTCTCGACAAAGCCTCCCATTGGTTTCACAGCAAATGGGGCGTTCCGTTAGCGGAATACCGCACAAGTATGAAAGAAAGCCTCATGCAGAAATCAAAAATTCCCCGGTGGTATCTTGTTTTAAACACGAAACAGGAAATTGTTGCAGGGGCGGGCATAATTGAAAACGATTTTCATGACCGGAAAGATTTAACACCCAACCTGTGCGCCCTGTTTGTGGAGCCTGAATATCGGAACAACGGCATTGCAAGGTCTATTTTAGATTTTGCGCGCAAAGACGCAGGCAAGGCGGGGTTTTCAACGCTTTATTTAATAACAGATCACACAACATTTTATGAAAAGTGCGGCTGGTCATTTTTAACCATGGCTAACGACAGCAGCGGGCCGGTTCGGGTTTATGCCGCACCAACAATAACGTAATTAAAAAAAACGAGCAAACCAAATGGCTTGCTCGTTTTATATATTCTGTTTTAAAACAGTCCAAATCCGCCATAGGTCACAACAATGGACGCAAACACAATGGAAACCATAGATAAAAGTTTAATTAAAATGTTAACAGAGGGGCCGGAGGTATCTTTGAAGGGGTCGCCCACCGTGTCGCCCACAACAGCCGCCTTGTGGTTTTCGGAACCCTTTCCGTTAAAGTTTCCGGCTTCAATATATTTTTTTGCATTGTCCCACGAGCCGCCGGAGTTTGCCATCATAATAGCCAGAACAAAGCCAGACACCAAAGCGCCTGCCAGCATTCCCACAACGCCGTTGCACCCAAGCACAAGGCCAACAACAATCGGCGCCAAAACGCCCAGTGCCGCAGGGGCAACCATTTCTTTCAACGAAGATTTTGTGCAGATGTCCACACAGCTTGTGTAATCTGCTTCGGCTTTTCCCTCAAGCAGACCCTTAATTTCTCTGAACTGGCGGCGAACTTCTACAACAATTTTCTGTGCTGCCCGCCCCACTGCCTGCATGGTCATGGCCGAGAACAAAAACGGCAGCATTGCGCCCACAAACAATCCAATGAGCGTTGCAGGGTTTGTGATGGTTAAATTAAGCTTTGTTGGGTCAAGGTCTTGAATTTTATCGGTATAAGATACAATCAGCGCCAAGGCCGTCAGCGCGGCAGAACCAATGGCAAAGCCTTTGCCTGTTGCCGCGGTGGTGTTGCCCAAAGAGTCCAGCGCGTCTGTCCGCTCTCTAACCTCGCCGGGCAGCCCGCTCATTTCAGCAATGCCGCCGGCGTTGTCTGCAACAGGGCCATATGCGTCGGTTGCAAGAGTGATGCCTAAGGTTGAAAGCATTCCCACAGCGGAAAGACCCACGCCATAAAGTCCGCTTTCAAACGAGCCCATTCCGCCCGCAAAGAAATAGCTTGCAATAACAGAAATTCCAATGATGATAACCGGAATGGCGGTAGAGCGCATTCCCAGTGCAATGCCGTCAATGATAATGGTTGCTGCGCCGGTTCCCGACGATTCTGAGAGCTTTTGCGTCGGTTTATACGAGTCGGACGTGTAATATTCTGTAAAAAATCCAATTAAAACGCCCGCCACAAGTCCTGAGATAACTGCGCCGAACAGGCCGTTTTCTCCGGGCATTAATTTCCAAATTAAAATAAAACTTGCAATTGCAGAAATAATTGCCGCGGAATATGTTCCTTTGCGCAAGGAGCCTAAGAGCATTTTCTGCGTTGCACTCTCTTTGGTGGAAACAAAAAAGGTGGAAACGATGGATGCAACAATTCCAATTGCCGCAATCAGCATTGGCAACAAAACGCCGCCTATGCCGTGACCTGCCGCAACAGCCAGCGCGCCGCAGGAAATAATTGAGCCGACATAAGACTCGTAAAGGTCTGCGCCCATTCCGGCAACATCGCCTACGTTGTCACCCACGTTGTCTGCAATAACAGCAGGATTTCTCGGGTCATCTTCCGGAATTCCCGCTTCAACCTTGCCCACAAGGTCTGCGCCAACGTCGGCAGCCTTTGTAAAAATGCCGCCGCCGACCCTTGCAAACAGGGCCATAGAGCTTGCGCCCATACCAAAGGTGAGCATGGCCGCCATAATTTCATCAATGGGAAGCCGAAACACAAATTTTAAAAGAATAAACCACACGCTGATATCTAAAAGGCCAAGGCCGACAACCGTCATTCCCATTACGGTTCCTGAGGAAAAGGCAATTTTTAACCCCTTGTTCAGGCCTTCTTTTGCACCGTTGGCAGTTCTTGAATTGGCATAGGTTGCAATTTTCATTCCAACAAAGCCGGACAGGCCGGAAAAGAATCCGCCTGTTAAAAAGGCAAACGGAACAAATGGCGTTAAAAAGCCGAAGCCTGCTAAAACAGCAAGCAAAACGACCATAACCACAAAAAAGATGCCCACAGTTTTATACTGTCGTTTTAAATATGCCATGGCACCGCTTCTGATTTTTGATGAAATCGAGGCCATCAGTTCTGTGCCCTCGGGCAACTTTTTCACAGCAAAAAACTTATATGCTGCAAAAATCAACGCTAAAACAGCCGCGCCTAAAACAAAAAAAGGTGCGTAATTCTCCATAGTGTCAACCCCTCGCTTTTTTTATTATAATTTGAATATATTTATTATACCACTTTTTCCCTTTGTTGTAAACATTTATTGGGAAAAAATTACACTTTTCAATTTTCGTCTTCGTGCAATTCAATCTTTTTGTTTTTTATCCCGTTTTCGACAATTTTGTCCTGAAAATATTGACACCGGCTAATGGTTAGAACCGTCTTTCCATAGTCTTTTAACGCTCCGTTGTCATAAAACACAACACGGCTGTCACGCAGGAACGAGTTTAAAATGTGCACGGTGTCCACCGGCGTTTCAATTGATAGGAACGCGTTGTTTTCGTTATGGAGCACACGAATATTGTCAAACACAAGATGCTCCTGAACCGGTATTTCTGCGTCTGGGTAGTAAGAACGGCTGTATTTATCATTATCAAAGTGAATGGAAAAGTGCGCGGTTCTGGCCTTTTCTAAAAAAATATCCCGGAATGTAACGTTTCTCACGCCCGCTCCATAAACGGCGCCGCTTTGCGCCATTACCCAGCAAATGCCGTCTAACACTTGTTCCCCGGCTTCATGAACAGGCTGTGTATAAGATGTGTAAACCGTTCCGTCCGCCTTTGCCTTTACTCGGTACAGCCGTCCGTTAGATACCACCGTGTCCGACTTTTGCACCTTCATGCCAGTAAACCAGTCCCGCCATGCTCCCGCTAAAATCCGGCAAAAATATCCGGTGGTGTTTTCCGCATTTAGGTCGTGGCAATTTTTCACAACGCCGTTTTCAATCCAGCCCAGCTCCGGATTTCCTGTGTCATAGTCATGAGCATTTAGCGCAATGGCGTCGTCAAAGGTTTGAAACACACCGTTTCTTATGGTAAACCGCTTGCCGCATCCCAAATGCACGCCGTCCTTATCACCGCGGATTTTCACATCATCAACCAACACATCCCGAAAGGTACAAATGTGTATTCCGTATTGTTTTTCCCCTAAATCCATACAACGAAAGCCCGTAATTTTTAAATCTTTCACATAAAAAAAGCCAAGCTGCCCCCGCAGGCCAAACACCGCAAAATCCAGGCAGTCCACCCCATTCACCATAATTTGCAGATTTTCAATTGAAATGTGATGGTCATATTGCTTTTTCAACGCGCCTTTGTTTAAAATTACATGGGTAAAACCCCCGCAGTCGTTCACCTTTTTAACATATACGCCGTTTCCGCAGATAAGCGACGTGTCAGACCCAATATAAACCGTTCCGGAAAGGGCATATTCCCCCGGACAGGAAACCACAATTGTCCCGCCCGAATCCAGCGCTGCCTGAAGCGCCTTTTGGTTCTCCTGTCCGTTGTTTTGAGGCAGAAAACCCAGCTCGTTTGCATCTGTAAACATTTTCATCTCTCCCTTCTCTTTTCACCATTTTATCAAATTTGAGCGAAAAGTCAACTTGTTTCGTTGACTTTTTCAGCCCATGATACTATAATTAAGACAAAGAGGTGTGAAAGATGAAAAAAATATTAATCGTAATTGATTTTCAAAACGATTTTGTTACAGGCAGTTTGGGTTTTTCAGGCGCGGAACTGTTAGACCAGCCGATAGCAGAAAAAATTCGGCAATATGGCAAAGGAAACGTATTCTACACGCTGGACACCCATGAAGAAACCTATTTGAACACGCGCGAGGGCAAAAACCTGCCCGTGGTACATTGCATAAAAAACACCCATGGCTGGGAAGTTTTCGGCGAAACCGGCCGGGCTTTAAAGGATGTGGAGGCAGTCGGATTTTGCAAAAACTCTTTTGGGCTTGACATTTCAGACGAGGTGTTTAAAAAACTTCCAAAAGAGGCAGACGAAATTGAGCTGGTTGGGCTGGTTTCAAACATCTGCGTCCTCAGCAATGCCGTGGTGTTTCAAACAAAATATCCGAATGCAGGCATCACAGTGGATGCTTCCCTTACAAAAAGCGCCGACCCAAAGCTGCATGAAGCAGCGTTAGACGTTTTGCAGGGACTGCAGGTAAATGTAATTAACAAATAAAATTGCGCCGAGCTATTTTAAATAGGCAGACACGAAAGAGGAAACCAAATGACAGATTCAATTCAAAAAGCTTGGGACTATTTATGGAGCAATTTGTTTTATGAAAAAACAAGTCTGTTTTATGACTACCGGGTATCACAGGAAAAAGACGGATTAATCAGCACTCTCCCCTGCCCTGAGATGGTGCGCAGGCAAATTCCCAATCCCTGTGGCTGGGGGATTGGCATGGAGGATTCCGTAATTAACAACGCAATGATGCTGGATACTGTTGTTTCAAGATATCTTGTTACGAAAGACCCGGCATTAAAACCATATGCCGATAAATTATTTGCAGGATTAAAGCTATGTGCAACGGTATCTGAACGCAGCGGCTTCATTGTAAGGAGTGTGTCGCCTTTTGACGGCGTTTCCCACTACATAAACAGCTCAAGGGACCAATATACTCATTGGATATACAGCGCTTATCGTTTTTATGATTCGGGACTTTCAGACCGTGAGCAGAAAGAAGATGTGAAAAACATCTTAGTTTCCGTTGCGAAACGAATGGAAGCAGATGTAACAGAGGAAAATGACTTTCAGCTTTTGCGGGAAGACGGAAAAATTGGTATTGTACAAAAAATGTGGGGACAGCTGGGAGCCCACGAATATCTGCGTCTGCCTATGTTTTATGCCGCAGCTTTCAAAATCAGCGGTGACGACCATTGGAAAAAGATGTACCTATCATATCGTGACGAAGCAACCGTTCTTTCCGAAAAAATTGATTACGAAAAGATTGGCGGTGTTTATCCCGTGCTTCAAATGCAATATTCCCTTGCATTGCTGTTTGACGCCGAAGACGATGAAATTTATAAAAGTAAATATAGAAATCTTATGAAACGTGCATCTGCGCATTACCACAGACAAGCAGTTTTATATTCAAAGGAACTGTGCAAGCCAGAGCACAAAGACGATTTTTGCTATCAATACAGGGACTGGCGCTACATGCCTGCAAAATTTGACGGATATATCGGGCAGATGCCCTACTACAATCCAAACCAGTGCTCTTTAGAGGAAAATCAGTCATTTTATCCGGTGAGGAATGTAGGTGATGCTGCCGCCATCGGTGCTTTGTGCGGCGATGCGCCCGATGATGTAATAAGTTCGGTAACAAATCTGTGTGACCGGATTGATTTTGACAATCATTACTCCAGCGCTCCTTTAAATTTGATAAACGCATTTTGGTTATTAAAAGAAATAAAAAAGGAGATATGAGAAAAAAATCTCAGGAAATTTTGCGTAAGTAACAGCAATAAATTTATAATAATACATAGCCGTTAATTGATACTCACACAAACGACACACCTATAAAAAATAAGTTAAATAAACAAAAGTGCATACAATATATCATTTCTCTATCACGGAAACATATATTGTATGCACGCTATTTTTGCTCGCGCCCCCTTAGGGGCGCGAGAATTGTTTTAATGCTTTCAGGCAATTTTGCTCAAAGAGCAATCATAATCCCCCATTGACAGGTGGTTAGGATTTAACGCAAACCGTTAATCGCCTTATCCAATTCATCCAAATCCTGACCCATTTTATTCCAGTCATTTTTGCCGCTGGAAGACTTAAATGCATCGTAAGCATCTAACACTTTTTGTATTTCTTCCGCCGCTTTTGACGGGTCCGGCGCGTTGTTCTGAGCCGGAGGGGTAACATCCTCCCCATTGGGCTGCGTCGGTTCGGTGGTTTGCGTCAGGTGGCTGGGGTTCAGCCCGTCAGAGGTTTTTAAAACCTCTGAAAGCGCTTCCTCCAGCGTCGGCGCCATGGCCACCGCGTCTTTATATGCAACAATAATTCGTTTCACCTCAGGAAGCGACGCATTGTTCTGCGACGTGATATACACCGGTTCCACATAGAAAATGGAATTTTCGAAGGGAATTACCAAAAGGTTTCCTCTTATAACCGTTGAGCCGCCCTGACCCCACAGCGTCATCTCACGGGAAATGTCCGGGTCGTTGTCAATTTTATTTTCAATCTGCATCGGACCGTAAACCGTGTTGCTTTTTGGAATGCGGTAAAGCACCATTTCTCCATAGTGCTCCGGGCTGCTTCTCAGCATTAAAATTCCCACCATGTTATATTTATCGCCAAGTACGTAGGGAATGGTCAAAACCAGCTCCGGTTCTGTTTCGCCTTCAATGGTAAACATATTGAAATAGGGCGTAACCGTCACTTCATTGTTCTGATATTTCTCTGTAGACACGCGCCAAACGTCCGACTGGTCGTAGAACTGTCCTGCATCGTCTAAATGGTATCTCTGATATACTTTCGACTGCAGGGTAAACAAACCCTCGGGCACGGTCAAATGGTTTTTAATTGCTTCCGGAATGGGTTCGTCTGCAAAAAGCGACGGGTATATCTTTTTATAGGTGTTCACAATGGGGTCGTCCGGGTCAATGATGTAAAACTTAACATCGCCGGTGTAAGCGTCCACAATGGCCTTAACGGAGTTTCTGATATAGTTTACACCGTTAAAGCTCTGGGAATAAGGATATTGGTCGGAGTAGGTATATCCGTCCACCACCCATTTTATTTTGCCGTCGTCATCTACCACGATGCAGGGGTCACCCTCATATTTGAAGAACGGAGCGACCATTTTCACACGCTCTGAGATGTTGCGGTTAATTAAAATTTTGCTGCTGTTGTCAATGTTTCCGGAAAAGAACATTTTATAGTCGCCGTAGTAGATGGAAAAAAGCAGCTTTTTAAAGAAGCTCATCTGCACGCCGGAGTCGCCGTCGTAGGTATATTCAATATCCTGGTATCCTTCTGAATAGTCCAGTTCCTTATTGTTTGAGCCAACAATTACATAGTCGTTGGTGCTCTCGCCGTAATAAATCCGCGGCTGGGTAATTTCCGGCATACCGTTTGTAGATTTCGGCGGAATGTCCTTAATTACAAAAGCAGGCTGTCCGTCTTCGGTAATCTGGTTAAAGGGGCTGGCAGCCACGCCGAAGCCGTGGGTGTAGCGGAATTTTTCGTTGGTGTAAGACCGGGCGGATTCCTCTAAATTTTCCTTATTTAACTCGCGGGCGGACATAAACACGCCGGTTAAGTTCCCGTCAATATTATAAGGAACCACGTCAATGTCGTTAAACGTATAATATTTTCTTAGATATTGCAGCTGGTTATAGGCGGTTAAGCTGGCGCCAAAATCAATCACGCGGGTGTTTAATAGCTCATCTTTGTTTTCGCGGATTACGTCGTTTGTCAGCTGCTTGTTAAAATCGAACTGCACTTCGCGAATGTCGTTTAAGCCAAATGCATTTTGTGTTGCCTCCATGTTATGCTTAATATACGGCGTCTGGTGGTTCCGCTCGTCCGGCGCAACCACAAACTGCTGCGTCAAGACAGAAACAAGCAGCACGGCCAAGTAAATGACAGGCACAGCCGCAACAAATCCAATAGACGCTTTATACTTTTTCCGCCACAGGAAAAACACTGCAAATAACACTGCCGCCAAAATAATATACGGGGCAAACTGGTAATACTTCAGCCAGATATTCGTCTCAATAAAACCTGCGCCCACAATGTCGCCGTTTCCGCCAAACTTGCCGTACATCAATCCTTCCGCCGCCAAACGGTAGGAGAAAATCATTGTGATGTAGTAAAGAAGCACGTTTGCCAAAACGTGGGTCAGCGCTCCCCGCTGGGTTATAACCATTTCTTTCACGTTCCGAATGCCACTCATCATAAACACAGCAACATAAACCACCGCCACCAAAATGGCTTGGAGCAGAAACACACTCTTAAGTGATGTAACTATGGTGTTAAAAAACGGCCGAATAAACACGTAATATCCAATGTCGCGCCCAAAAAGCGGATCTACAGTATTAAAATCTGTGTAATTTAACGCTGTTAATAGCTCAACATATGCGTTTTCTCCCATAATTCCGCCGAAAACAACGGAAAATACCAGGGCAAACAGAAAATAGGGCCATTTCTTTTCTAAAAATGAAACGTTGGTGTGCTTAATAAACGCGAGCCTGCGTAAAACAAACAGGTTGATGGTTGCCGCGATAAAGACAATTAAAAATCCAGATGCAGACACCGCCAAACGGCAGAAAAAGTTTTTCCAGAAGATGTCTGTATAGCCGCTTCCAACCTCGTTTACCTGCCAAATGTCCATTACAAAGTTTAAAATCCGTCCGGCAAACAGAACCAGCAGAACCAGCGCGACAATTACAATGAGCAAAATCTTTTTTCCCTTTGTCATTTTGCCGTTTCCCCGTTTAAACTTTTCGGCCATGTCTTTCGCACTGCCAAAGCCGCCTGAGCTGTCATTACCGCCAAAGCCGCCGAAGGTTCCGAAGCCGCCAAAACCGTTTTTTAAATCCATGAAATCACTCCTTCTTATGTTCTGCTATTCTTCATTTTCAGGGAACAGCGCTTTTGCAAACTCTTTAGGATCAAATTCCTGCAAATCGTCAATTCCTTCGCCCACGCCAATGAACTTAACGCCAATATTTTGCTCCCGCGACAGCGCAATGATAACGCCGCCCTTTGCCGTTCCGTCCAGCTTGGTTAAAACTACGCCTGTAATGTGCGCCGCATTGGCAAATTCCTTTGCCTGAATCAGCGCATTCTGGCCTGTGGAGGCGTCTAACACCAAAAGTACCTCAGAGGCCGGCTTTCCTGTTTCCCGCTCAATGACACGGGCGGTTTTTGCCAGCTCCTCCATCAGGTTTTTTTTGTTATGAAGCCTGCCTGCCGTGTCGCAGATGACGATGTCCGCGCCCCGCGCCTTGGCGGCCTGAATCGCATCGAACACCACTGCCGACGGGTCAGAGCCCTCTTTGTGCTTTACAATTTCAACCTCTGCCCGCTGTGCCCAAATTTGCAGCTGGTCGATTGCCGCGGCGCGAAACGTGTCCGCCGCCGCCAAAATCACCTTTTTCCCCTGGGATTGGTAATAGTGCGCCATTTTTCCAATCGACGTGGTTTTGCCCACGCCGTTCACGCCGATTACCATAATAACCGACGGCGAATCCTCCAAATGGCAAACAGAGTCTTGCCCCATTAAAATTTCAGATATTACGTTTTTCAGCTCAATTTTCAGTTCTGCAGGGTCTGTTATGTGCTTCTCCTTTGCCCTGGTGCGAAGCTCTTCAATCATATATACCGACGTATCCACGCCGATGTCCGCCATGATAAGCGTTTCCTCCAGTTCTTCAAACAATTCCTCGTCTACAGACTGAAATGCTGAAAAAACACTGTCCAGCCGTCCGAAAATCGCGTCACGGGTTTTGGTTAGTCCCTCTTTCAGTCTAGCAAAAAAGCCCTTTTTCGGCTTCTTTTCCTGCACGGTATCCTCAATATAATCAACCGTTTCAATTGGTTCTTCTTCCGGTTGTGCAACAGTTTCAGAAAAGTCCTCCTGCGCGGCTGCTTCTTCCTGAGCGCCGCTTTCCTCCTCTTCCTCTGTCTGCTCCTGAACTTCTTCTAAAACCGGTTCGCTGCCCCACCCTTCAGGGGCTTCTTCCGGTTCGTCAAAGGCGTTTAACTTTTCCGCCTCGTTTAGTACGTTTTCAATCAGATCTTTGCTTGTTTTTTTCTTTTTGTTAAACCATTTCAACATGTTTTCTCACTCCGTTAACCTATCTATTTCGACACAAACCCGTTGTCGGATTCGTGTTTTTTATCCCTTGTCATTAGCTCCTCTACCGCCTCTTTCGGACTGGCCCCTTCAAACAGTACGCGGTAGGCCTGCTCTGTTATGGGCATTTCAATGCCAAGCCGTTTGGAAAGTTTAAACGCTTCTTTCGCGGCATAAACGCCCTCAACCACCATGTTGACCTCCTCCATGGCTTCTTTTGCGGATTTTCCCTGTCCAATCAATATTCCTGCCCTGCGGTTTCTGGAATGCATGCTGGTGCAGGTAACAATTAAATCGCCCATGCCGGAAAGTCCGCTGAACGTGGAAAGTGAAGCCCCCAACGCCGTGCCCAATCGGGCAATTTCCGTCATACCGCGGGTCATCAGCGCGGCTTTTGCGTTGTCCCCCAATCCCAGACCGTCTGAAATTCCGGCACACAGGGCAATCACGTTTTTTAACGCCCCGCCCAGCTCCACGCCCAAAACGTCGGAACTGGTATATACTCGTAAGTAATCTGTCATGAACAAGTCCTGAAGCATTTTCGCCGCAGTTAAATTGCGGCTTGCCGCAACCAGTGTTGTAGGCTTTTGTTTGGCCACTTCCTCCGCGTGCGACGGGCCGGACAATGCGGCCACGAGAGCGTTGGGGATATGGTCTTCAATGGTCTGCGTCAACGTTTTCTGCGTTTCAGAGTCAAATCCCTTAGATGCGCAGACAATAGCTGCGCCGCTTTCCACATACGGTCTCATTTTCCTTGCAGTGTCCCCCACAGCTGCCGACGGCGTTACCATAACAATGACGCTGCGTCCGCGCACCGCGGCTTCCAAATCGGAGGTAAATGTAATGTTGTCCGGCAAAATCAGCCCCGGAAGGTTCTTTTTGTTTTCTCTGTTGGTTTTTAATGCATCGCTTTCTTCCTGAAAATAAGACCAAAGGCAAACGTCGTTACCCTTGTTTGCCAAAACTGCGGATATTGCGCACCCCCAGCTGCCGGAACCAATTACTGCAATTTTCATACCCCTAAATGCCTTTCTGCCCGAATTCATTCTGTCTGCGCCCTGCGGGCCGCAAGGCGCTTTCTGTTATTGTTTTGCCTTTTCACCGATTTTCGATTCTGTACCCGCCAACAGTTTTTTAATGTTGCTTTTATGACGCCAAATGCCCAATAGCCCCAAAAGAAGCGCTAAAACAATCTGCATTTTTTTATACAAAAGCGGCTCGCTGCTGTAAAACGCCAGTGCAAACAGCGGATATAACGCACAGCCGGCCAGCGAGCCCAGCGACACATATCGGGTGAGCACAATGAGCATAACGCCCACGAACAGCACGATTAGCGCAATGCGCCAGTCTAACATAAACATTACCGCAACCGATGTTAAAATGCCCTTGCCGCCGCGAAATCCGAAAAACACGGGGAAATTGTGGCCCAAAACTGTGGTTAATGCCGCAATATACTTGCAGTAGGCCACAATATCCGGCCCCTGGCGGAACAAATAGGCTACCAGCCACGCCAGCAGAATAGAAACAACGGCCTTTAACGCATCGCCCAACAGCACGAACGCCGCCGCAGTTTTTCCCATTACGCGGAGCGTGTTTGTAGCTCCGGCATTGCCGCTTCCGTGCTTCCGTATATCATTTTTCTTTAGTTTGGAAAGTACGATAGATGTGTTCACGCTGCCAATGAGATAGCCCAAAACAGCGCTGATGAAAAGTGCCCAAACCATAAAACTCCTCCTGATTTATTCCTTGCTTCCTTTTGTTTTTTCATTCTTCCGTTCCCGAACAATAAACCGCACCGGCGTTCCCTCAAGGCCAAACACCCCGCGGATTTGATTTTCCAAATAACGCAGATAGGAAAAGTGCATCAACTCTTTGTCGTTTACAAACACAACAAAGGTAGGCGGGCAGGTAGAAGCCTGAGTCATATAATAAATTTTCAGCCGTTTCCCTTTATCCGACGGCGGCTGCACCTTCATGGTGGCCTCGCCCAGCACGTCGTTTAGCATGCCGGTTTTAATGCGCATGGAATTTTGTTCATGCACAAAGTTTATCAGTTCAAACAGCTTGCCCACGCGCTGGCCCGTTAATGCAGAAATGTAAATCTGCGGTGCATACAGCATGAAGCCCAGCTCTAAATTCACCTTTTCGCGGAACTGTTTCATTGTGTTTGTGTCTTTTTCAATCAAGTCCCACTTGTTCACCGCAATGATAGACGCCTTGCCCTTTTCGTGGGCATAGCCGGCAATTTTCGAGTCCTGCTCGGAAATGCCCTCATTTGCATCTACCACAATCACACACACGTCGCAGTTGTCCACGGCGGAGAGGGAACGCAGAACGCTGTAGCGTTCAATCCCTTCGTCCACCTTGCCGCGTTTGCGCATTCCCGCAGTATCCACTAAGGTATAAGTCTTTCCGTCCTTTTCAAAGCTTGTGTCTACCGCGTCCCGGGTAGTTCCGGCAACGTCGCTTACAATTACGCGCTCCTCGCCTAAAATTTGATTTACCAAAGACGATTTTCCCGCATTGGGTTTTCCCACAATCGCAACCCGGAGGGAGCCGCTGTCATCTTCGTTTTCCTGAAACAATTCCTCGGGAATTTTAGCAAACACTTCGTCCAGCAAATCGCCTACCCCAAGTCCATGGGTGGAGGAGATTGCAACAGGGTCGCCAAGCCCCAGGTTATAAAACTCATAAAAATCCATCGGCGGCTGGCCGCCGCTGTCTACCTTGTTCACCGCTAAAACCGTGGGTTTTCCCGCTTTCATCAGCATGGCCGCCACATCGGCGTCGGCCGCGGTTAACCCCTCGTGAATATTGGTCATTAAAATAACGCAGTCTGCCCGCTCAATTGCTATTTCAGCCTGGGTGCGCATTCCCTTTAAAATTTCGTCGTCTGTGGCAGGTTCAATGCCGCCCGTGTCAATCAGCATAAAACGGCGCCCTGTCCACTCCGCCTCCATATAGATTCTGTCGCGGGTAACGCCGGGCGTGTCGTCTACAATCGACACCCTGGTTCCCACAATTTTGTTAAACAGCGTGGACTTCCCTACATTGGGCCGCCCAACAATTGCAACTGTCGCTTTTCTCATTGGTCTTTTCCTTTCTCTCAATACCCCAAAACCGCTTTTAAGAAGGCTTCGCCGTCATTTTTCACCGGCACTATTTTCATGTTCAGTCTTTTTTCCGTTTCCGAAAGCGTGTAATCGTCTAAAAACACGTCCTCGTCTGCTTTCAGCATCGATTCCGTAATCAGAACGCGGTCTGCTTGTTTATCCTGTAATGCGCGGATTAAATCAGAGCCGCCAAGCAGGCCCGAAACGGTCACTTTGCCGCCGAACAATTCATTTTTTATTCCTACAACTTCTATATTATTCATATTATATCGCATTTTTACGATATTTACCAGCTTTTTTATAAATTCATAGGAAATTTCTCCCGTTGCTACAACCGTTTTAGCCGTTCCCTGCGGTTTTAAGTCCGGCGCAAGTGCTCGCATAAACTCCGCCTCCATCGAAGCAATCATACCTACGCCGTTTTCAATTTGTGGAAAGTCCTCATATTCGCTTTCTTCCGGAAGCTCCATTCCGGCATTGATGAAAAACTCGTCCGAAGCATATACAAACCGGGTGCCATGTTCTTTTAAAAACCGTTCCTGCCAGTTTTTTATCTGTCGGATCACCGCCGCGCAGTCCCCCTTTTCAAAAGGGGACAAAGGATAAAGACCTTCTCTGCACTTTGTCAGCCCCACCGGCACCACAGACACGCTTTTTGCATGTGGCATAAATTGGGCAAGGTCGCGGATTGTGCGGTCCAGCTCCTCCCCGTCGTTAATGCCCTTACAAAGCACAATCTGCATATTCATTTCAATTTCATGGTCGGCAAGCAGCTGAATGTGGTCTAAAATCTGGTTTGCCCGCTTATTCTTCAGCATGAATACGCGCAGATCCGGATTTGTGGTGTGAACCGAGATGTTCACCGGAGAGATTCGGTAGCGGATTAACCGCATAATATCCTCGGTTTTCATGTTGGTCAGCGTCACATAATTTCCATAAAGAAACGAAAGCCGGGAGTCGTCGTCTTTAAAATAGAGTGTATCGCGCATTCCCTTTGGCATTTGGTCAATAAAACAGAAAATACACTTGTTCTGGCAGCTTTTCGGGCTGTCGAACAGCATATTTTCAAAATTGATTCCCAAATCTTCCAAATCCTCATTATAAATTTCAAACTCGAACAGCTCGCCGTTTTCCTTTAAAACCTCCATGACAATGTGCTCGTTAGTGGCTAAAAATTTATAATCAAGATAATCCGTGATTTTCTGTCCGTCAATAGATACAATCAGGTCGCCGGGGAGAAGTTCCAATTCCTCTGCAATGCTGCCTGGGTCCACCGACAAAACATATGCTCCGTGCTTCATTTCTTTCCTCCGTTAACTGTAAATGAGCGCTTTTTCCGCTAAAAATCGACGAAAAGTAAAAATAGAGAAGACTGTAAACGCCTTCTCTACCCTCTTTTTGTTTCAATTACGCTTCTTTTTTTACAACTTCTTTGCCGTTGTAATATCCACAAGCCTTGCAAACTCTGTGGCCCATAATCGGCTCGCCGCATTTCGGGCAGCTTACAAAACCGGGAATGCTAAGTTTCCAGTTTGCTCTTCTTTTATCACGTCTGGCCTTTGAGGTTTTTCTCTTAGGTACTGCCATGTTTCACACCTCCTGAATGTATCACTTAAAATTTTTTAATTTTTCCCATCTTGGATCGATTTCGTCATCTTCACAGCCGCATGGCCCGTCGTTTAAATCTGCTCCGCACTTTGGGCAGAGACCGCGGCAATCCTCACTGCAAAGATATTTGTATGACAAGTTAAGTAAAATATTACTCGAAACAATTTCAGACAAATCCACCGTGGTGCCGGAAAAGACAATCACAGAATCTTTGTCGTCAATTTCTTCACTGTTCTGCGTTAAGGTTTCGGTAAAATCAAACGACAGCGGAAGCTCTAATTCTTTCAAACACCGTGCACAGTTTGTATGAAACGTTCCTTCCACATGGGCGGAAAGTTCTAACACATCGCTGCGGCACACAATTTCACCTGTCACGCAGACGCCGTTTGAAAAAGTAACGCCTAAACCGTCCGCCGCATTTCCCGCGTCAACAGTTCCGGAGATGGTAAGACATGCGCCGTCGTTATTCAAAACGGTACTCAAATCGCAAATCATGCTGCTTTGCCGCCTTTCTGTTTCCCTGTGCCAAACATCAATTGCACAATGCAATTATATATTATACTAATTATCTTGCAAAATGTCAAGCTTTTTTTATAAATTAGAAAAGAAAGGCCGCGCAAATTCTTCTGCGCGGCCATATTATCCTTTTATTTCACTTTTAAAAATTTTGTGCTCATAATCGCGCCGTTGTTATCTGTTATAGAAGCATAAACATAGGTTGCACCGGCGGGAATGTTCACCGTAACCGTTCCGTTATTTTCTGAATAGTCTGTAACAGCTGTCCAATTAATGTTCGAGCCGCCGTCTGACGGAAGCTCCGTGGTATTAATATAATACATTGTCACGCCCGAAATGGTTGTGCCCGACGGGATTTCACAATCTGCCGTTAAAACGCCGTTTTCAGCCGTTGCACTGCTTATTCTGATATAAGGGTTGTTGCCCTTAAACATGTTGTCTGCAAAGTCATAAACCTGTTGAATGCTGTCACCGGCACTTTGGGAGTGACTCAGGCCATGGTGAATGCTTAAATATCCGTCCTTTAATACGCCGTAGGTTAACGATGAGGAATTGATAGAGAAATGCTGGTCGGCATCGCTGTTTACCAACATAACAGGCATTTGGGCCTTTGCAGCAAAGTTTGCCGGATCCCAAGCAATGGATTGGCTTGCGCTGTCAAACTTAGAACCGAAATAGGTCTTGCACTGGTCTAAGTAGCCGCAGCCATAAACGGGAACAGCAAACATAAACCGGTTGTCAACACCGCAAACTGTTGTGGTTGTAATTCCGCCCCAGGAAATTCCGGTAATGCCGATTCTGGAAGCATCAACACAATCATTGCCGCGAATCAGCGTGTGTGCATTAATCACATTGATTACGCTCTGATACATCCCTGCGTTTTCAAAGTCTGCCGAGAAATCCCAGGGAGCCACACCTGCGTATGGGTGTTTTTTCTTGCCTGAACCGCTGTAAGAGGTAGAATCATCCTCCGGGCCGCAACCGTATAAATCCATTGCAATTGCAGCGTAGCCTAAGTCGTTCCATTTCTTCACCCAGGATTGTTCCGCTTTCCCTATACCGCCGTGTACTAATACCATGGCAGGAACAGAATTTTCAGGCGTTGCGCCTTTTGGAATTCCGATATAGGCAAACACCTTGGTGTCTTTGTAGCCGTCATAGAAAATAGCATCAACATCATAGTCAGCGTCATGTATGCCATATTCCGCATAATTTTCGCCGTCGTTATTCAAAACGTTCGTTGCCAGTTCATAGGAAACGCTTGTTTCTAAAGCGTTCTCTGGGAAAATCTTCGTTTCTACATAGGATTGTGCCTTCGATAAGGGTTCGAAACTTCCCTCTCTCATCAAAAACGCTTTCACGTAACCGCCCTCCCCTTTTAGGGTAATTTCTGTCTGAAACTCTTTTGTTTCGCGGTTTGCCATTTGCGACACGTCCACAGTTGTTTGAGAAACGCCAACCAGCGAGGTGTCGTTTGCATACTGTGCAATAATCAACATCAATTTATCGTCAGCTTCGCCCAGCTTTTTAACAGAAGCCACTGCATAGCCTTTCAGGCCCTCTGTTACTGCAAAAGGCATTCTGTTGCCGTCTGCATTTCGAATTGCAAAGTTCGTAATAACTGCTTCGTTTCTGTCCGCTTCTTCAAAAGTGAGGCTTCTAAGGTTACCCGCGCCTACTTCCTGGGTATAGCGGATCACGCTATGACCGGCCGGAATGGTTAACATTCCGGCAGATGCAACTGTTGCAAAAGCCGTGTAGCCCGAACTGGGCACACCAATATTTTCTTTTGAAATCTGTGTTTCGCCGTTAACCGAAGCAGAGAACGTAATGTTTTCTGAACTTGCCATGTCGATTAACATATTTACAGTTCTTTCTTCTTCTGTATAAACATCATATTCCACCCAGGACGTTGCCCGCATGGTGGCACATTTTTGTCCGCCTGCTGTGTAAAAACCTGAGTTTGCCTCAGCCGGGAAGAAATATTCCGGCACGCGGTTTTCCTGCACCCACGCTGTAAACACACCCTCCTGGAAACTGTCGGCAAGAGCGAACTGAACAGAATCCATAACCACGGCATTGTTGGAGCCTGCTCCTAAAGAAAACGTCACTTCGTTCATGCCGCGGTTTAAGTTTACAATGCCAATAACGTGCCCATCTGTGCAGGGATATTTTTCCCCAGTTACATCAACAGGCGCCTTTTCCACCTGCTTATATCCGTTAACCGCAACATCAATGGATTGGCCTGCTGTATTTGCTCCGTATCTTGCAGTGATCAGGTAGCTGATTGCTTTTTCAGTATAAACACTGATTCCAAAGCTTTTTGAACCTCTTAAATTCATACACCAGGAATAGCTGCAGTCAGCATCGCCTTCGGTGTATCCATTCATGGAGCTTACCATTGTTGGGCTAATGTCATAATTCAGCGCGCCGTTAACAAAATCATCTTCAAGCTTATTTTCCAGAGTGAACGACTTAACAAAAGCAGCCTTACTTGTTACTTCAAGCCGAACAGTTTGTGCGCCTTCTTCTAAATACAATTTTCCAATATATCGGTCCTCATACGAGGTATATGAGCTTGTAACCTCTACGGTTCTCGACGTCGACTTGCCGCCCACCGAAGCCTTTAATGTTAAGCCAGTTTCATACTGCGAACTTGCTCCCAATTTAACGGTCACGCCATACCAACCGGCTTCCTGCACAGTAATTTCCTTTTCGACCCAAGAGTTGCCGTTAGCATTTCCCCTCATAATGATACATTCAGAATTATCTGCCGGATACCAGCCGATTGGGGAACTTCCAGCACCAATGTCAAATTTGTCAACATCTTCCGGTTTTGTGGTGGGAATGTGATACTGATACACATTACCTGTTTTTGTTAGAGTAAACGACACAATTAGAATTCCGTTCGGCCCCTCCGGCGAGCTGAAGTTAATTACATTTTTTCCCGGAGCCAAAATTATGCTGCCAATTTCATGAGAATTACGTGTGCCATATGCACCTGTGTTTGCAAGCGTTACATTTTCAAGCTGCGAAACATCATTCACCGAAACGCTAACCTGTTCTTTGTCTGAAATTGTTCCAGCGGTTACTGTTAAATTATACCGTGCAGCGGTTTCTGTGTTCACCGTATATTCAATATTTTTACCCTTGCGCAACACAACACAATAGTCATATTGGTCATTTGATGCCGCTGTTGTTGCGGTGATGGTGTCTTTATTCACTGCAAACGTCATCGGGTCAGCTGTAATATCCTCCTGCGCTGAAACGGTAAAAACCGCCGAGGCCGCCGCTATCACAACACACAGCAATATGCCGGCCGCCTTTTTGAAATACTGTTTCATTTCTCTCCCTCTCTTCTGTTGTTTATGTAATATTTGTTGTATGTATAGAATACATACAACAAAGGGGGTACCCCCTTTGCTTTTATTATTATAACAAAAATGAAAGCAAAAAACAACCTCTTTTTGGCAATTATTTATGTCTTTTCGCTCTCTGTATTGAATAAGTTTCCGTATTGTGGTAAACTAATACAAATACTAAAAATTGGTGATGAAATTGAAAAAGCTACTGACGTATCTAAAATATTATAAAAAGGAAAGCATTTTAGGACCGCTGTTTAAACTTTTAGAGGCTGTTTTCGAGCTGTTTGTGCCCATTGTTATGGCAAAAATTATCGACATTGGAATTACGCACGGCGACAGACCCTACATTTACAAAATGATTGCGGTTTTGATAGGTTTAGGGCTTGCCGGCCTGCTGTTCTCGGTCACAGCACAATATTTTGCGGCCAAGGCCTCGGTAGGATTTGTAAAAAAACTGCGCCACGCTGTGTTTTCTCACATTCAAAGCTTTTCATTCACCGATCTTGATGAGGCGGGAACGTCCACGCTGATTACCAGAATGACCAGCGACATGAACCAGGTGCAGACAGGGTTAAACCTCGCTCTTCGCCTGTTGCTCCGCTCGCCCCTGGTGGTGTTCGGGGCAATGGTCATGGCCTTTACCATTAACGTTCGTGCAGCGCTTGTTTTTGCTGTGGCCATTCCGGTGTTATCTGTCATCGTGTTTTTCATTATGTATGTCTGCATTCCTCTTTATAAAAAGGTGCAAATACGTTTAGATACAGTTTTGTCAACAACCCGGGAAAATTTAACGGGCGTGCGCGTTCTTAGGGCATTTTGCAAAGAGCGGGAAGAGATAAAAAAATTTGACGGGGAAAATGAAGCGCTGACTTCTGTTCAAAAATACACCGGCCGCATATCCGCATTGATGAATCCCTTAACCTATGTGGTAATTAATCTGGCGGTGATCTGGCTGATTTACACAGGCGCAGTGGTGGTGAACAACGGTTCTCTTACCCAGGGCGAAGTTGTGGCGCTTTATAACTATATGACGCAGATTTTGGTGGAGCTGATTAAATTTGCAAATTTAATTATTACTATTACAAAATCCATCGCCTGCGGCAATCGGATTCAGGCGGTGTTAGACAGAAAGCCCACCCAGACGGGAGGAGCAAAGGCCGCAGACAGTGAAAACGGCTGTGTCCGCCAAAATGGCGGGCGCCAACCAAAAGTGGCTTTTGAACATGCCTGTTTGACCTACAAGGGAGCCCGGGAGGAATCGCTTTCAGACATCACGTTTTCCTGTGAACCGGGAGAAACTGTGGGAATTATTGGCGGAACCGGCTCTGGGAAAAGCTCCCTGGTGAACATGATTCCTCGGTTTTACGAAGCTTCCTCCGGCAGAGTGTGTGTGGACGGAATTGATGTAAATTGTTATAATCTGCCCGATTTAAGAGAGAAAATCGGCATGGTGATGCAAAAGGCTATACTGTTTAAAGGAACCATTCGCGACAATTTAAAGTGGCGCAAGGAAGACGCAACCGATGAGGAATTACTGTGCGCTATGCAAACCGCCCAGGCCTCGGAAATATTGGCCGGCAAAGACGGCGGGCTGGACTATTTCATTGAACAAAACGGGCGAAATCTTTCCGGCGGGCAGAAACAGCGGCTTACCATCGCCAGAGCCTTGGTGGGCCGCCCTGAAATTTTAATTTTAGACGACAGCGCCTCGGCTTTGGACTTTGCCACGGACGCGCGTCTTAGGCAGGCGCTGCGTGCTCTGCCCTATCAAGCCACGGTGTTTATCGTGTCGCAGCGGGTGTCCTCCATTCGCCATGCCGATAAAATTGTTGTGTTAGACGACGGGAAAATGGCCGCCATTGGAACACATGATGAGCTTTTGAAAACCTGCGGCATATATAAAGAAATTTTCCAGTCCCAGGGAGGCGTTGACGCATGAAAAAGAAAAGCACAATCCGCAAAATTTTAAACTATATAAAAAAATATCGATGGCTGATGCTTCTGTCTATTTTGCTGGCCGCGCTGACTGTGGTGTTAACGCTTTATGTTCCCATTCTGGTTGGAAAGGCCATTGACTGCATCGTCGCCCCGGGAAAGGTTAACTTTTCCATTCTTGGCTATCTGCTGATTCAAATTGCAATTGCGGCCGCGCTGACCGCGCTGTTTCAGTGGATTATGAACATGATAAACAATCGTGTAACCTACCATGTTGTCCGCGACATCCGGGCCGATGCGTTTCGTAAAATTCAAATTTTGCCGCTGAAACTTTTAGACGCCCATCAAAGCGGGGAAATTATCAGCCGGGTAATCGCCGATGTAGACCAGTTCGCCGATGGATTGTTAATGGGGTTCACACAGCTTTTTTCCGGCATCGTTACCATTCTGGTCACACTGGTCTTTATGCTTTTTATCAATGTTAAAATTACATTGGTAGTGGTTTTGCTTACGCCCGTATCGTTATTTGTGGCAAACTTTGTGGCAAAACATACCTATCAAATGTTTCGCAGCCAGTCTGAAATCCGCGCTGAGCAAACAGCGTTTATTGACGAAATGGTGGGAAACCAAAAGGTAGTGCAGGCATTTTCAAGGGAAGATGAAACCTTAAAATTGTTTGACGAAATAAACGAACGGTTAGAAAAAAGCTCGCTGAAAGCTATTTTCTATTCGTCCCTCACCAATCCCTCCACCCGGTTTGTGAACAGCTTAGTATATGCCGGCGTGGGGCTGTTCGGCGCGCTTGCCGCACTGAACGGAAATTTGTCTGTAGGCGGACTTACCAGTTTTTTGAGCTATGCAAACCAATATACCAAACCGTTTAACGAAATTTCCGGTGTTGTAACGGAGCTGCAGAATGCGCTAGCCTGCGCTGCGCGAATTTTTGAGCTGATTGAGGAAACGCCGCAAATTCCAGAGCCGGAAAACCCATGTGTTTTGCAGAATGTGAAAGGCAGGCTTTCGCTTCGCGATGTATCGTTTTCTTATGTGCCCGAGAGAAAATTAATTGAGCATTTTAACCTAGCGGTTCAGCCGGGCCAGCGGATTGCCATTGTCGGCCCCACAGGCTGCGGGAAAACCACGCTGATTAATTTGCTTATGCGGTTTTACGACGTGACCGGCGGCAGTATTGTTTTAGAGGGAGAAGACATTCGAAACGTGACCCGCAAATCTCTGCGGCAAAGCTATGGAATGGTGCTGCAGGAAACCTGGCTGAAAAGCGGCACAATTCGGGATAATATTAAAATGGGCGCGCCTGAGGCAAGCGACGAAGCAATGGTGGAAGCGGCAAAGGCTTCCCACGCACACAGCTTTATCAAGCGTTTGCCGAAGGGATATGACACGGAAATTTCAGACGATGGGGGGAGCCTGTCCCAGGGGCAAAAACAGCTTTTGTGCATTGCCCGCGTTATGCTCAATAAGCCTCCTATGCTCATTTTAGACGAAGCGACCTCGTCTATTGACACAAGAACGGAATTAAAAATTCAGGACGCATTTGCGCGCCTGATGCAGGGCCGCACAAGCTTCATCGTAGCCCACCGCCTTTCCACCATTCAAAACGCAGACAAAATTTTGGTCATGAAAGACGGAAACATTGTGGAGCAAGGCAGCCACACAGAACTAATTGAAAAAAACGGATTTTATGCAAAGCTTTATAACAGCCAGTTTGAGGTCTGAAATGAAAAAACGTATCGGCTAAAATCAGCCGATACGTAAATTCATAAATTTTTAATTTGTGTTTGTCAATCAAACGCTTCTTACAACTTTGTTCGAACGAAGACATCTTGAGCAAACATGCAATGTTTTCGGTGTTCCGTTAACCATTGCTTTCACAGTTCTGATATTCGGTTTCCAAGCTCTGTTGCTTCTTCTGTGAGAATGGCTCACTTTAATTCCAAATGTAACACCTTTTCCGCAAATTTCACATTTTGCCATCTATAAGCACCTCCAATAACTTAACAATCAAATCCAATTCTGAAACAGCAAATATCATTATACCAGAATTTTTCAGGAATTGCAAGCATTTTTTTCAAATTAATTGTAAATTAATGAATTACCCGCACAGAATTCACGCCTGAAATTGTGGAGATTGCGTCTGCAATGTTGTCCGGCACATCGCCCTCAACATCCATAATCGTGTAAGCATTTTCCTTTTTGCTTTTGTTTAACATATTCACAATGTTAATTCCCTTGTCTGCAACAATTTTTGAAAAGTTCGACAGCATGGAGGGAATATTTTTGTGGGTAATGGCAATTCTGGCACCACACCTCGGCATTTCACAGTCGGGATAGTTCACAGAATTTTTAATGTTTCCGTTCTCCAAAAAGTCCCGAAGCTCCTCTGCCGCCATTTTTGCACAGTTGTCCTCTGACTCTGGTGTAGATGCGCCCAAATGTGGAATGGCAATTACATTGTCCATTGACAAAACTGCATCATTGGGAAAATCGGTTACATAGCAGGCAACCTTGCCCTCCTCAAGTGCAACCGCCAAATGAGCATCGTTCACCAAAGAACCTCTGGCAAAGTTTAAAATTCGAACGCCGTCTTTCATTTTCGCCAGTGTTTCAGAATTAATTGTGCCGTTTGTTGCATCGTTAGCTGGAATGTGCAATGTAATATAGTCGCTGTTTTCAAACACTTCGTCCATGGAATTCGCATGAACAACTGCGCTGGAAAGTCTCCAAGCCGCGTCAACAGTCATGAATGGGTCAAAACCGATTACCTTCATGCCCAGCGCATCTGCCGCATTTGCAACCATAGCACCGATAGCCCCAAGGCCAATAACGCCCAGCGTCTTACCCTGGATTTCAGGGCCAACATATGCGCTTTTACCCTTTTCAACCGCTTTTGCAACCTCTGCGCCGGAGCCGGCCAGGGTTTTAGCCCAATCAATTCCGGAAACAACTTTTCTTGATGAAATAAGCAATCCCAAAATAACAAGCTCTTTCACCGCGTTTGCGTTTGCCCCCGGCGTATTGAACACAACAATGCCTTTTTCCGTACATTTGTCAATGGGAATATTGTTTGTGCCTGCACCTGCTCTCGCAATACCCTTTAAGTTGCTTCCCAGTTCCATGTCGTGCATGGAAAAGCTTCTTAAAACAATGCCGTCCGGATTTTCACAGTTGTCGGAAATCTTATAATTATCACCAAACTTTTCAAGGCCGCATTTTGCAATTTTATTAAGTGTCAGAATGTCAAACATGTTTTAACAGTCCTTTCTGGGTTCTTTATTTGTTGTCCGTCTCAAATTTTTTCATAAATTCAACTAACGCTTTTACGCCTTCTACCGGCATTGCATTGTAAATGCTGGCGCGCATACCGCCCACTGTGCGGTGGCCTTTTAAGTTCACAAACCCCTTGGCCTTTGCCTCTTTAATAAATTTTGCATTTAAGTCATCATCGCCTGTAACAAACGGAACATTCATCAGCGAACGGTCTTCTTTTACAACGGTTCCTTTAAACATAGAGGAGTTATCAAGATAATCGTAAAGAATTTGTGCCTTTTCCTTATTGATGGCATACATCGCCTCAACACCGCCCAGGCTCTTTAACCATTCATAAACCAACATGCAGATATAAATGGAATAGGTCGGAGGCGTGTTATACATAGAGCCGTTATCTGCATGAATTTTATAATCAAACATGGTAGGTGCGCCATCGATTGCACCTGTAATTAAATCTTCCCGGATAATTGTCACGGTAACGCCGGCAGGGCCCATGTTTTTCTGTGCGCCGGCATATAAAATGCCAAAACGCGAAATATCAATGGGTTCGGACAGGATATTCGACGAGGCGTCTGCCACCAGCGGAACATCTCCTGTTTCCGGCAAAGTTGTGTAACGTGTGCCATAAATGGTGTTATTCAATGTGATATGGAAATAGTCCGCATCTTTGTCAAAGGTGGAAGGGTCCAGTTTCGGGATATATGTAAAAGTTTTATCGTCAGAGCTTGCAACTTTGTTTACCGTACCGAATTTCGAAGCTTCCTGCGCGGCCTTTTTCGCCCACTGGCCTGTGATGACGTAATCTGCTTTTTTTGATTTTTTCATCAGGTTCAGAGGAACCATTGCAAACTGGCTGGATGCACCGCCCTGCAAAAACAGAACCTTATAGTTTTCCGGAATGTGCATCAATTCGCGAAGCAGAGATTCAGCATTTCCGATAATTGCTTCATAGTCTGCCGACCTGTGGCTCATTTCCATCACCGACATGCCGCAGCCCTCGTAGTTTACCATCTGTTTGGCTGCCTTTTCCAAAACAGCTTCAGGAAGCATCGACGGTCCCGCCGAAAAGTTATATACTCTGTCCATTGTAAAACCTCCAAAAATGTTTTATTAAATATAAATATTATATACCAAATGCAGGAATTAGTCAATAAATTCACAAAGCTTTTTATGAAAATTCTTTTCGGGTAGAATTTTTATTGAATGAAGCCGTATAATGTGATATAATACCTTTTATCTAAATAACTTAAAATCAGAAAGGATTGTGTCATGTTTTTCGAAATATTAAAATCCGCAGTCATCGGAATCATTCAGGGCATTACTGAGTGGCTGCCCGTTTCCAGCACCGGGCATATGATTCTGGCAGAAAAAATTTTAAACTTAAACGTTTCTCCCGACTTTTGGAATATGTTTAAGGTCGTTATCCAGTTTGCTTCCATTTTAGCGGTTATTGTGATTTACTTTCACAAGCTAAATCCGTTTTCACCGAAAAAAACGCCAGTAGAAAAGAAGCAGACCTATTCCCTTTGGGGCAAGGTAATCGTGGCAATTATTCCTGCCGGCGTTTCAGGGGTGTTTTTAGACGACCTGGTGGACAATGTTCTCTCAAGTTCCCTAGTCATTGCGGCTACCCTCATTATATATGGTATCGCATTTATCTGGGTGGAGCGTCAGGGGAAAAAACCAAAAACGAACACGCTGGAAGAATTGACCTATAAAACCGCCTTTTTCATCGGTCTGTTTCAGGTGCTGTCTTTGGTTCCAGGCACTTCCCGCTCCGGCTCCACAATTTTAGGCGCAATTATCGTTGGCTGCTCCCGGTTTGTGGGAACAGAATTTTCATTCTTTATGGCAGTGCCGGTTATGTTCGGCGCAAGCGGCTTAAAGCTGGTAAAGTTTTTAGCAAAAGGCGCGGTAATCAACACAACGGAATGGGCCGTTATGATAACAGGCTTTGTCGTTACATTTTTCGTTTCGGTCTGGGCCATTAAATTTTTAATTGGTTATATCAAAAAACACGATTTCAAGCCCTTTGGCATATACAGAATTATATTGGGCATTATCGTAATCATTGCAGTTGCAACAAACTTCTTGCCAATGTAACGCATAAAAGCCGACCCGATGGGTCGGCTTTTTTATTTTTCAATTATTCTGTTTTTAAAATCTCATCATTCAACCGATTTGCAAATGAAATAAATTGCTCCTTATTTTCAGCAAAGAACTCTGCTGTGTTTCCATATTCAAAAACATCACCGCGCAGGAACTGAACAGAGGTTTTGCCCGTCTGGTCGTTGAATGTTACCTGCCCTAAATTTTCAATCACACAAAACATTAAATAGGCGTTTCCCTTTAGTTCCATTTCCGGTATTCTTGATAAATCCTTGTATTGAAGTGTAATGCCATAAGGCTCTGCTTCGGTTTGAAGTTCCATACCATTTCGTTCGCCATTTTTAACAAATGGCAACAGTTCTATCACCTCACCAACAGCTGATGCATTTCCAACATACGGGGTTTTAGCTTCATAAAGCGTTGCCATTTGCTCCTGAAATGAAGCATTGTAAATTTCACCGTTGTTCATCTCTTTGCCACAACTGGAAAACAATAGGCCTGAAACAACTATGAGAAGGAAAACGAGTGGCCGCTTTTTTTGTTTGATATGTTTCATAGATTCACCCTTTGCGATTTAAAGAAACGGCTGTGCTTAATATAAGCACAGCCGCAAAAAGTTTAATTTACTGTTTTACACCAATTTCAGCATAAACATCATGCAATTCGTCTTTGAGTTCGTTTGCTTCTTTGGTCAGAACCTGACCGCCGCCGCTTTCCCAAATCTTTTCAAATTCAGAGTAAGCATCAATTGATTTAACACCCTGAATGATTTCGCTCATGATTGACATCTGCTTTGTTCTGAGGTCGATGATGTAATCAGCAGAAGACGGAACAACGTCAACCTTAAAGAAGTAGTCTGTCAAAGAATATTTCTCATCCGTCCATTCTTTTGCCCATGCATTCCAAGCATCAGATCTTGTAGATGCATAGTTTTCATAGGTTGTTGCAACAGGTGTGAACATTCCCGGACCAGCAAAGTCACTGCTTAAGCCGGCAATTCTTGTTTCGTCCGCTGTTTCAGCGCCATACCCAGGCAGCATAACAAAGTTGTTTGCCTTTGTTGTATCTTCAGGTGCTTTCTCCCATGATTCGCCTTCGTTACCAATTTTTAATGTGGTATAGAAGTCAAAATCAGTAAACATACCTTCGAAGATTTTCAGCATACGCGGAACTTTAGCGCCATGTCCTTCTGTGTTACCAAAAGACACTACGTGGCAAGCTCTGCCCCATGCACGTGTACCGCTCTTGCCATCAGGACCTGTGGGCAGGAAGCCAATAGCAACCTGTGCTTTCGGGTTGTTTTCTTTCACTGTGTTCTGAATAGCATTTTTGTCATTCGGGTCATTGTACTGTGTCGTCATGTAACCCAATGTTCCGGAATTCCATTTGTCTGCATCAGCCTGGCCTAAAACAAAGTCAGGGTGAATGATGCCTTCGGAATACCATGTAGCAAGGGTTTTCAGAGCTTCTTTACATTCGTCCGTCAAACCGCCGTAAACGATTTTACCGTCAACCTCCTGCCAGTCGAAAGGAAGGCAGCCATATGCACCGAAAATTTCGGAGAAATAGCTCTGATAATGCGTAGAGCCTACAGAAATACCGTATGTATCCTTCTTGCCGTTTCCGTCAGGATCGCCGTTCGCAAACTGGTAAAGTGCGGTATGCATATCATCTAACGTTTTCGGAACGTCTAAATTAAATTTGTCCAGCCAGTCCTTGCGGTATGCTGCTGTTTTAGAAAGCATATGACTGTGGTTTACGTTCGGAACGCCCCAGTTTTTGTCCTGATATCTGGAATAAATCCAAGCTGCCGGCGCGTAGTCGGTGATATAATCAAAATACTGCGGAGCATACTGTTTGATTGTGTCGTAAGGAACTTCTACAACAAAGTCCTGATCAACATCGTTAAAAACATGGAGCGGATCCAGTTCATAAATCAGGTCAGGAATTTCTCCACCGGCCATAAGCATAACCTTTTTATCCTGATACTTGTTTTCTTCGTAGAATAAAGGCTGAATTTCTACGTTGAATTTCTCCTCAATTGCCTTTTCCGGAATTGTTCCTTCTTCAGCTCCGGGGTTTCTGGGATAACCAAGCCACTTCAGCGTTAGTTTTTCATCATTGTCCTGATAGTTTTCAGAACTGGTCGATGATTTATCGCCGCCGCAGCCTGCCAGCATGCCAACAGTCATAACAGCTGCAATTGACACGCTAAGTAGTTTTTTCATTTTCATGAAATAGCCCTCCTTAATTTTGTTTGATAAAAATGTAAAATCTAATGCCTATCCATGACATTAGCCTTTAACAGCGCCAAGTGTTACACCCTTTACAAAGTACTTCTGTACGAAAGGATAGAACAGCAAAATCGGCAGGATAGAAACAATGATAGATGCCGACTGAATGGTTTTTCCTGTTACTTCAATTTGATCCTGCGCAGAAGCATTAACGTCCGATATCAAGTTTGTATTACCTTCATTGACAATACGCTGAATGTAATTCTGAACGACAATCTTCCGCGAATCTGTAATATACATCATGCCGCTGAACCACTCGTTCCAGTGTGCAACTGCGTTCCACAGAGCAAGCGTCATAATAATCGGCTTTGATAGCGGCACGATAATTTGGAAGAAAATTCGGAACTCTCCCGCGCCGTCTATTTTCGCCGATTCATTTAAGCTCTCTGGCAACGAGGCAAAGAACGATCTGGATACAATTACGTTATAAGCTGTAATTAATAAAGGCAGAACATATACCCAAATGTTGTTAATAAGGCCTAACGATTTAATATTTAAGTATGTAGGAATCTGACCGCCAGAGAAAAGCATTGTGAACATAATGAATATTACAAAAAATCTTTTCATCGGCAGGCGTGGTCTTGACAACGCATAACCATAAAAGCAGGTTACTAACAGCGACAGAACCGTTCCTACGATTGTTCTAAACAAGGTGTATTTATATGCATTCCAAATTTCTGCATTTTTGAACACCATTTTATATGGGTCAATTGTGATTTTCTGAAAATTCGGAAGGATATGCAGACCAAGTGACTCTGCTTCCGCCTTTGTACTAAGCGATATGGAAAGCGTGTATAAAAACGGATATAGTGTTGTGAAAGCGAACAAGGTAAGTATAATGTAGTTAAAAACGTTAAATATCTTTTCGCCTCTTGTACGTTGTATCATCTTAACATAAACCCTCCCTTATAAAATACCGTATTCGTCATGGCTGAGCACCTTAACAATCCAGTTTGAGCCAAGTACAAACGCCATGCCCACCAAAGACTTAAACAAGCCAAGCGCCGTACCAATTTCATAACGACCGTCCTGCAAAAGACGCAATGAATATGTGTCAAGAATATCGGAAGACTCGTACACCATAACATTGTACATGTTGTATATCTGATCGAATCCGGCATTTAATACCTGACCGAGGTTCATGATGAAAACTGTTGTAACCGTGCCCATAATGGTGGGAAGACTGATATGCCAAACTTGCTTCCATCTGCTGGCGCCGTCGATATAAGCAGCTTCGTAGAGCGATTCGTCTACACCGGAAAGTGCCGCCATGTAAATGATAGCACCCCAGCCTAATCCCTGCCAAACCGCAGTTCCGACAATGAGCCAGAGGAACGCCGTGTTGTTTCCGAAAAACGGAATCGGTTCGTTCAGTCCCAGGTTCTGTAAAACCATGTTGATTGGGCCGACGGTAGCAAACACCATCTTTAAAATACCGCCAAGTACAACCCATGAGAAAAAGTGAGGTAAATATGTAAGTGTCTGAACAATTCGCTTATAAACCTTTCCGCGCATCTCATTCAGCAGAAGCGCCAAAATGATCGGTGCCGGGAAACCGCATATAAGCTTTAAAAAGCTGATGACAACCGTATTTCTCAATACTTTTATAAAATCTCCGCCGCTGAACATCCTGATAAAATGCGCCATACCATTCTGATCAGCCCACGGGCTGCCCCATATGCCAAGTTTAAATTTGTAATCTTTAAATGCGATTAACAAACCGTACATAGGCTTATAGGCAAACAAGAGCAATGCAATAACACCGGGAATCAACATAATGAGCAAAGCATAGTGTCTTTTAAACTCTTTGAACAATGATGTTTTTTTCGGCAAGTAAGCACTGCTTTCTACTGCTACTGACTTTTTCAAAGAAAACCCACTCCTCTACCATAAGTTCTAAAAATAGAAAAACTGTAATAAAAAGAAAAGTTCTGCCTGTTGCAAAGTTGTCAGTTAACTTTAAACGAAAGCAAACTTTACAGTTTTTCTGCTATAAACCTTAAAAATCTGCACACATGTGAAACACTTTATGTGCTCATTTTTAAGCATATCTTATTCTACCACAAGTTGTACCCAAAGTGCAATAGTTTTTTTCATTTTTTTGTACTATTTTTATAATTTTTTCTCTTTTTTTTGGTAAAATGTACTCATACGTGTAAATATTAACCATGAAAAATTCTTACATTTGTTATTTTTCACTGGTACTTTGTTCATCATTCCTTCATTTTATTCGTTTTAAAGTTATATTTTATTCATATATACGTACAAGTTATACAAATATTCTAATTTTTTCTGCTGACAACTTCACAAAATTTGGTTTGTTTTGCCATATACCCTTTTCACTCTGGTTTATGCAACTTTACCAAAATCAAAATCAGCGGCAGACTATCAAAATGTACCCTACCGCTGAAATTGAAAAAATGGTTTCACAAGGATATTACTTTGTTGTAACAATTACAGTTCTTGTTTCAGGAACCCACTCAACTTTAGCGTTGAAACTTTCTGAAATCGCCCGAACGGGAACCATTGTCCGGTCGTCAATAATTTGAGCAGGTACATCAAGTTCAAAATCTTCCCCATTGATTTTCATAATTTTATTATCAATTTGAATTGCAACGGCAATGCCATCTCTGGCCCCCTTTGCCGTTCTGGTTTCTGCCTCCCATTCTACGTCTGCGCCCAATGCTTCAAAGATTGCACGGAATGGAACCAGCGTTCTGTCATCAACAATTACAGGCGGAACGTCTGCCTGAACCTCTATACCGTCAACCAATATTTTAATTTCATCTGTTGACGGCTGATCAGGATTTGACGGGTCGCCGGAGGTCTTTTTTCCGGGTATCATTTTAATATCGTCAATATAATAAACTAGTGCAGTGTCACGGGAACCTGTTGTTTCCTCAAGCTTGTCACTTCCAACACGAACTTCAAAGGAGCCATCGCTGTTGCAAAGCGTAGGCTTGTTTGAAGTTAATACACCTGTTCCGTCAAACGTAAATTCTGCTTGAACTTCTGTAAACTCTTTGTTATTCAGCCCGGCATTGGGGGCATCCACCTTTACTAATGCGTTTTTCCCGGTGGGGTTACCGGATTCATCTACCCCATCAAGTCTGAAAATAAACGTCGCGCTGTCTGTCACAAGCTTTTCTATGGAATCCAGCTTAACTTTAGCGGACAGATGATAGCTTCTGCCCTTTTCCAGTCCGCTGACATTAAAGGCTACGCCGGTGGACGAGCCATATGTTCCTGTGGCAGTGGTAACCTTTAATGCGCCTTTGATACCGTCTGCTCCCACAGTGCCGTCCCACTCCCAGTCGGGCGAAGGCGTCACGCCAATGTCTGCAATTGCAGAGGTGTCGCCATCGTTAAAATTTACATCGACTTTCGTTGAATCGTAATCGGGATTTTCGTTTGTTATAATGTTATACAGTCCAACCATATAGCCGCCGCTGGCGTTATCCTTTTGGTCTGTCACTTCAATGTCAAGCGTATGTTTTCCCTGGCCCAAATCAAAATTGGAATAACCCAGAACCAACTGGCCGCCGTTGTCTTTGTAGTAGTCACTGACTGTAGCCATTGTTTTACCGTCAATAATCACTTTATACATACCGCCGTTTTTGTGCAGTCTGTGTTCAATTGCAAGTACATTTCCTGTGAAGTCAAAGTGCAGCTTCTGGCCTGCAGCGCCAACATCCTCAAAGGTTGTCACAAAATTACCCGATTTTTGCCAGCCATTTGTTGTAACATAATCGGCTGCCGGTGTGAAAGTGGTATTTACGAACAAGCTCTTTGAATTATACTTTTTATCCATGACTTTTGGCTTCGTATAATACTTGCCGGTAGCAAGGCATTTTGTAACCTCGTCGCCATAGACTGCATATCCGGTAGCGTTGGGGTGAACGCTGTCGCCAAGATAAGTTTCCATGGTGTTTTTCGGATTATCCTTCAATTCCTGTGTCATTCTTGCCTGGAAATCAATCTGCGCCAAACCATAGTAATCTGCAACTGCGCGCTGATATGTCTGGTTGACATTCAGCGTCCGGTTGGTCGTATATACAAAGCAGATATAGGGCACCTTTTCAAGCTTCTGCAGGCTTAAAACCATGCTCTCTAAATATCTTGTAGTATCCCTACCTCCGTCGTTTACAGCAAATTCAATGAACACCATATCAGGGTTTTTATCAATTACGTCGCGCTTTAGCCTCAAAAGTCCATACTCTGAGCCCGTTCCGCCGACGCCAACGTTGTGGTTGTGCACATTATTCTCGCCAAATGTTTTAGAAAAGTATTTTCCTGTTATATCCACCCAGTTTTGTCCTCCACCGGCGCCGGCGCCGGCAGTGATGGAGCCGCCCAGATACACAATATTGATATTGCTCGGGTCTTCAAAAATTCCTTCTGCGCTTGCGGGAATGGAAAACGCCACCATAACAGATATCAGCATGACCGTCAATATCAGAGATAAAAGTTTTTTCATTTCGTGTTCCTCCTCTAAAGTGTGTGCATGCCGCACACGGAAAATTTAGTTTTTTAGACACAATGTGCCTTAGCTGATGATAGCTGCAGTAGAACTGCAGCTATCATTTTTATATCATTTTGTATAGCTTACACTGTCGGAATATACCCGTTCGCCGGCATCTTCGATTGTTGTGCCGCTCCACACAAACATGCATGCACTTTTCGCATCTGCCGCCGCAACTGTGCTGAACGCAACGTTCTCTGAAAAGCCAACATTCACCTTAACCGGCTTTGAATCAACCCGAACCATCGCGCCGTTTTTATCATACTGGGCCAGAATTAACACCATGTACTGTTCACCCAGCGAATACGAGTTGTTCTCAATATGTGTCGACGTTGCAATCTCGCCGGTTGTTTCGTCCCATTTTGTAAACGAGGGTGTTACGTCAAACGCCTTTTTAACGTTATGAATTTCATAGGAATAAACGGTACCAAATAACCCGTCTTCATCAATGGGAACAAACTCAATTTTAATATCACAGCCAGCTGCATCATTTGGTATGTCAATTTCTGCATTTGTCCAATTTGTTTCATTCATAGCAAGCGTAACCCAGCCGTCACCAGCCTTTTTTAAAAGACGGACAACAGAACCGCCCTCCATGCATTCCTTTCGGTCACTAACAAATTCATAATCCACCGTCATTGTTGTTCCCGCTGCTTCGTCGCCGGAAAACGAAACGTCCTTTGCGTAAGGGAATTGATATTTGTCAGCATCAGGGTCAGAATTCGGATCATATTCCTCAATTTTTAAATCGTCTAAAAAGTAGCTGATTCCTGCTGCGTTTTCTCCCACAACCAAATTCAGATACGGCAGCCTCGGTATAACATTAGATGCCGGCTTTACATCTGCCGTAAAATCAGGCGAATAAATGAATTCATACTTTTCCCAATCATTGGTAAGCACAGCGCCCTCGTCTAAAATTTCTTCGTCTGGTACCTCATAGGCATCCATTGCTTCCTTGCTGTCAACCGTTCGGTCAAGCCGAAGCTGAATGGGCTGATTCTCAGCTAAATTATTTCCCTTTGCCCAAAACGAAATTTTATACTGCACTTGGTTTGCTATATTAATTGGCTGAAATGCATACCCACCCTGCGATGTTGTATTAACCAACATGGATTTTGTAGAATATGCCGTTTCACCTTCCGGATATGTGCTGATCGGCCTTACTTCATTCGACTGTGTTACTTTCGCTCCGTTTTCAAACCAGAACGGAACAGCCGATTGCTTATAATAATCTGTATTTGCCTTGCCCTCTTTAAAATAAACTCCCTCAGGAAGACTGGAGGTTTCAAAATCGCCGTTTGCAACAACACCCATATCTACAATGTCAAAAGAGTCTATAGAATAGCTTGCATTTGCATGCGTGATATGCTGATTCGCCGGCGTATCAAAGAAACGGATGCCCCAGTTTACTGTCTGTTTTTCAACAGCCTTGTGGTCGGCAAACATATAAAACTCGAAATATTTCCACTCTTTCGTCAGCGCAGAAGTATCAGACCGCCCTGCATATTGCGGAAAATCAAGCTTGTTTGCGCCTGTCCAGCCCAGGAACCAAAAACCGCCTTTATCAGCTGAATTAATTTTTGCCCAAAACTTTACTTTATAAAGATGGTTACTTTCTACAGCAACCTTCTGTTTGATTTCCATCCAGACTTTTTCTCCGCTGTCAGGACCGCGAACAATCATATAATTGGGCGAACCATCTGGTCCCTTTTCGTTTGCCATTTCCAGTACCGGCCCGGTGCCTTCTTTCTGCCATGCAGAAGTGTCTGCCTGTTCATCCAAAGCGCTGCCTTTATATAACCCATTTTCTGAGGTTGAGGCACTTTCGCTTTTATCATTAACCGGCTCTACAATCACATCGTCAAGCAGATAGGTCAGAGATGTTTTTCCCGAGTCCTTCGGCACCTCTTTTGCAGTTTCACCGCTACCGACACGAATTTCAATGTGCATATTTTTTGTTAAATCACAGCTGAAATTCATACTTCCCTCTGTCGCTACCGCATTGTTGTTATACAAAGAGCCGTCCCAAACCTTTTCAGTTTGAACATATGCCCATTCACCCTGTTTTAAAGCAACGTTGCTAACCGAGGCCGTATTCCAGCCTGTTGTTCCTTTTTCGCTACTCCCGTAGATATAAAAGTCAACTTTTTTATTGTTGAAATCAATATCTACCGGTTTAATCCAGCAGGAATAACGAATTTTCTGCCCTATCATCATGCTGGTACTATTTATCGGAAAGTGCATATGGGAATAATTTCCCGTTTCTGTAACACTTATGCTTCCCTTGCTTCCGCCGGCGCCGTCTGCCGACCATTTAAAGGAAGTTCCGCCGCCGCTGGATATTAACCCTTCAACCTGCTGGTTTGCAAGATTATCTTCCTCAAACGGCTCATAAACAAATGGATAATCCGCATAAAGCTTTGCTTCCGCCGGCAAAATACCTACTAAAGAAAATATTACAGCCAGCGTCAATGACAGTGAAATGACCCTTTTCATTTTGACCCCTCCCGTTTTTTGATTTATATACCCTGATAAGTACACTTTTAAAAAAGTGTACTTATCAAAATACATAGTTTTCTTTCCGCCGCTTTTGCGGCGGAAAGAAATATATGTTTTAAATTAAGATTAACCCACTGCGTTTTTATCAAAAGAAATGGCTTCACAATAGCTTTTTTCACCAGCGTCTGCGAGCGATGTTCCGCTCCAGACATATAACTTCGCTTTGGTTGCCGATGCTGTGCTGATTGCGCTTACCTTGATTGTTTCCGAATATTGCTCTGTAATGATTTCAGGTTTCACCGTCGTGCTGATTAATGTGTTATTGTCATCATACAGCGCCAATATTACTACTATCTCCTGGTTCCCCAGCGACGACAGGTTGTTTTCTATGAATACACTTGCCGCAACCTCGCCTGTTTCTTCGTTCCAATTGCTTATCTCCGGAACGATTTCAAAGGCTTTTTTCACTTCGCCAAGCTCCACCGTTGCGATTTCGCCCATCTGATACACTTCATCCATTGGCGCAATCTCTAACTTCAGCTGTTTGCCTATGGCGATATCCGGTATTGTGTATAACACTCTGCCGAACGTTGCCGACTGCCCAATGCAGCCCCAGTTTTTTCCGTCTTCTGATATGAGCGCACGAACTACTGATTCGCCCTCCATCATTTCTTCCACTTCTGATACAAATTCATAGTCAATTTGTACCGTCGCGCCGGACACTGCATCTCCGGATACTAATTCAACGTTTTCAAGACGCGGATACGGGTTCACTTCCGGTTCCACAATTATGGCGTCCGCATCTTCAAACGTGATATCGTCTACCAGGAACTTTGTTCCTGCTTTGTTGCCGTCTACATCTATATACATAAACGGCGTCCTAGGAATTACGTTTGCATCCGGTGTTGACCCTGCTACATATTTCGGTTCAAAGTCACATTCATACTTTTTCCATTCG